>JAJDDS010000728.1 GCA_029260195.1 Phycisphaerae bacterium | reverse complement strand
CGCCTTGAGGAACAGACCCATGTTGAGGATGCCCGCCAGCGCCAGGATCAACCCGCCCATGACGCGCACACCGCGCCCGAACCGAATCTCGTAGAACTCCGGGATGGTCATGACTCCCATTTCGCGGAGCGGTACGACGATGAAGCCCGTCATGCCGACCAGCAGCGTCACGACGCCGGCGACCAATCCAATGTGGAACGCAGCAAAGCCGCCCGTGAAGCCCTTCTGAGCAGCGTACATTACGGTTACGAGGCCCAGTTCGCTTCCGATCATTGTGGCGATGGCGAGACACGATTTGAGTGCTCGACCAGCTACGACGAAGTCGGCCATGTTGGAGATGAACCGATTGGCATAAAACCCGACCCCCACGGATCCCGCCAAGTAGACGCCAACGATGAGCCAGTCGATGTTCGAAAAGTTGGATTGTACGCCGATCGCTTCAAGACCCATGCGCGGGGTCCCTGGAGAGGTGATTGGTACCGGGACGGTCAGTCGTGTGCATAACCGAGAGCGTGCAAGCGTGCGGATCGCTTGTCAAGGTCGTCGCGGTTACCATAGCGGTTGCGATGTGCCGGGTCCGCCGTCGATCGCCCCTCCAGGAGGGACCGTTCGACGAGGTCCAAGAGTTACACGCGGCGGTGCGAACGGAATTGCCGCCGACCTGTTCTCTCAGATTGAGGCTGCAATGAACAAGCGGATAGCGGCTACAGTCTTGGCGGCGCTCTCCCTCCCGCTCTGTTCGTGCGCGGCGCCTGGATTCGTAACCGTCTCCCGGGGGCGATTCATGATTCAAGGTCGTCCCCATGCCTTCGTCGGCGTGAATTTCTGGCATGGAATGAACTTGGCCGTGGACGGTCCGGAGGGAGACCGGGCACGGCTGCGGGCCGAGCTGGACCGCCTGCGGAAACTCGGGGTGACGAATCTACGCGTGATGGCTGCCTCAGAGGGACCCAATACCGAGCCGCATCGCGTGGTCCCCGCCTTGATGCTCGCGCCGGGAGAGTACGACGACCGAGTGTTCGCCGGGCTCGATTTTCTGATCGCCGAGCTTGGCTCGCGCGGCATGCGCGCCGTACTCGTGCTCAACAATTTTTGGGAATGGTCCGGTGGAATGGCGCAATACGTGTCGTGGCACGAGGGGAGTTCAATTCCCTACCCCGCGGATCATGATTGGCGCGAATTCTGCGAGTACGCTGCCCGGTTTTTCACGTACCCCGCCTGCCAGCGGTGGTTCCTCCGTCACATTGCGGAGGTTGTCAATCGAACCAACCGCGTGACACACCGGGCCTATCGCGACGAGCCCGCTATCTTTGCGTGGGAACTCGCCAACGAGCCACGGTACTACCCGCTTGCGTGGGTCGAGAACACCGCGCGGTTCATCAGGTCGCTTGATCCGAACCACCTCATCACGGTCGGATCGGAAGGAAGTGTGGGCGGTGAGTTTATTGCCACTCACGAAAGTCCCTACATCGACTACGCAACCATCCACATCTGGCCGCAGAACTGGGCGTGGTATGATCCGAAGAACCCCGACTCCTTCGCGGTCGCCGTGCGGAAATCCCGGGCTTACTTGGATCGGCACATCGTCGAGGCGGAACGGTTGGGCAAGCCGCTCGTCGTCGAGGAGTTCGGGCTGGCCCGTGACTGGGAACCGCTTCACGATGGCTTCGATCCAAGCTCACCGACGACGCTACGAGATCGCTTCTTCTCCATGATTCTCGATGCGGTGGATGACTCGGTTTCAGTGCACGGGCCTCTTGCGGGTGCGAACCTCTGGTCGTGATCCGGGCAGGCGCGTCCCGGAGATTCTTGGGTTGGCGATCCGCCGCATGAAGAGCCCGGCTGGTATTCCGTATATGACAGTGACTCGTCCACCTTGGAGATCATCTCCCGCCATGCAGCCGAGCTGCGGAACCGGCTGCACGCGGGGCCAGCCCAGCCTTAGCAGCGGTCGTGAAACTCCGAAATCTCACTTGGGGGGGCAACTAAGAGCGGATTGTTGGGAATTGGAGTCGCGCCGCCCGCCGGCGTGTATCGGTCCGCACGTCGTTGCTGGACTACAGAATCCACGACGACTTGCGGCTGGTCGGCACAGTGTCTTACCTTGGCACCTAGGCTGAACATCGCCCAAACGGCCGGGTCTCCGCTCAACGCTGTCAGAATCGTTCCCCGGCGAATCCGACTGAAATTGGAATGCCCGTTCGCCGAGCGTGCGAAAGGCCGCCTCGCGAACACGCGCGAGGGGATGACGGACATCTTGTCGGCGATGAACCAGATGATGGCTGTCGCGACCATCGTGCGATAGACCGCCGAAGCGATCACGTACACGAAGAGCCAACCGTGTTCGCCGGTGGACTTCGGATTGACGGCGGTCTTGATGCTCCATGCGTAACGCTTCACGAGGTAGTGGGTGTATTGGCGACTACGCGAGGCGAGATTGGGGATTTCCAACGCGTCCCACAGGATGCAGTAACCGTCGTAGCGCAGCAGCGGATTCGCCTTGAAGAGCAGCGTCGAAACGCCGGATATAAACAGGCCACTGTAGGCCAGCGCGTTGGTGAGCGTTCCGACCGACGCATTCGCCTACACCAATGCCGCGAAACCGGCCGGCGCGAACTCCACGAGCATTCCGGCAGCGCCCACGACGATCCGCTGAAGCGGCGTGATGGAAAATGACGCGATGCTGTCACAAGATGCCCAGCGCCAGCTCACACACAACTTGACACGGAGGCGCGCTGAGTTTCGTCTCTGGTGTGGACCGGCGTTACCGTGGGGCTAGTTGGTGGTAGTAGCCACGGTATTCGAGGGGGGAGTGGATGTTCTTGTCGGCGAAGTGGAGGCGCTTTTTGAGCTCGAGGCCATAGTCGTTGCCGACGCTCTGGAGAAGACTCTCGCGGCGGTCGACGGCGGCGCGCAGCGGTTTGAGGCGGCGGGGGTCTTTCTTGGGGTCCATTTCGTAGTCGACGAGGGCGCGGAGCCCGTGGATGGTGGCGACGGTCAGTGTGAGGTTGTCGCGCAGGCGTGCGACGCGGCGTTGGACGGCGACGTTCCCGGTGGAGAGGCGCTCCGCGTCAACGACGTGTTGCTCGAGTTCGTGGAGTCCGGATTCGTAGCCGAGCAGAATTTTGGGGAGCGCCGGTTTTGCCCAGTCCTTGGTGCGGTGGAACGCGCGGGCGAGTCTGCGTACTTCGGCTTGGTCGGCGGTGACCGCGGCGGTCCAACAACGAGCGGCGGTTTGAAAATAGTCGCGGACGGAGCCCGCGGCGTTTTGGTAGAGGATACCATAATACTCAGCTGTGGTTTTCTCAACGTCGCAGCCGGGGTCCCACAGGAGCCTGGCGAGGAGGTAGGTGTCGGGGCCGAGGGTCTCCCAAGTGGGTCCGATGTAGAGGTAGGCTCCGTCAATGCCCGCGTCGGCGATGGTTCTGGCCCATTCGGCGGTGCGCGGGCCGAGGGGAGTGGGTAGGGCGAACGTGTCGCGTGAGAGGAAGAAGGTATCGTGGGCGTAGACCCGGTCGTGCAAGGCCCCCCATGCGGAGTAGATTTCGCGGAGGAATGACATCGTGCGGTCGTCGCAGGCGTTGAGTGCCTGGTTGGGTGCGACGACGAGCGTGACCATGGGGTGGACGCGTGTGGTTCGGCGGGGCGGGTAGAGGTAGTCCATGTAGATCGAGCCGCCGAGGAGTCGGTCGGGGTGCTTTCGGGCGACGATCCTCGCGACGGAGTCGTAGAAGTGGAGGACGCGGTCGGAGATGACCGGCCACCCTTTGTGCACGCCGTCGGGGACCTTGTAGCCTGGGACGTCGAGCCTCGCGCAGACGTCGCACGCGCAGACTCCGCTGCCGTCGGGCAGCGAGATCGAGTACATCGCTCGCTCGGGGTGCTCGTCGAAGAAGGCGATGGATTTCTCCGCGACGATGCGCACGACGTCAGCGTTGCTGGTGCACACGTGCCCGCCTGCGGAGCCGCGCGCGGGCTGGGTGCGGCGCGTGCCGGCGCGCATCGCGGCATATTCGGGATGTCCGCGCTGCGCCCAGAAATCGACCGGGACGATTCTGTGCAATGTGTGAGCGTGATGCACAGTGTGCGCGGCGCCGAGGCGATTGTGTCTGGCCCAGTCACCCCTCTTAGTGCCGGGCGGACCGTAGGCGAGGATGCGGTAGTCGAAGCGGGGCTCCTGCTTGATGACCAGATCGGGGGAGACGGCGATGTCTGCGGCGCGGGGGA
>JAJDDS010000727.1 GCA_029260195.1 Phycisphaerae bacterium | reverse complement strand
GGGTCTGGGGGTGGGAGGGAATATCGGGGCGAACGGCGTGGTCATGGTTTCGGGCGAAGGCTCGACGTTTAGCTACGCGGATTGGATGGAGGTTGGGTTCTCGGGTACGGGTTTGCTGACGATTGAGGAAGAGGGCCAAGTCTTCGGCGGATGGTGCGGTATCGGCGTGCGGCGGGACGGGTATGGGGAAGTGTTGGTGACGGGCGTGGGTTCACTGCTTGAACTGCAGAACTTTGGGGTCGGCGTCGCCGGTGACGGACTGGTAACCGTGACCGACGGGGCGAAGATCGCGGTGGTCGAGTTCGGGTGGAGCAGCCTGGGCCAAGATTGTTGTGAATGGGATACGGTCCCTGACTGGTGCCAGAATTGCGAAGAAGCGGACGCGTTTGGCAGACTCGTGGTGTCCAACGGAGGGATGTACGAAGCACATGGGATCGATGTCGGTCAAGACGATGTGGGCGAGTTCGAGATTCGGAGCGGTGGACAAGCCACATTCAGCCAAGGAGTCAATATCGGAACGAATGCGACTTCAACCGGCGAGGTGATAGTGACGGGGGCTCAGGCCTCCTTGCAAAACGCCGGGATCATCGTCATTGGCAGACGCGGCGTCGGATCCATGATTGTCGATTCGGGCGCGGACGTGACCACGTCGTGGTCGGGAACGGGCGATGAAGCCGGTTCCAGCGGATCCCTGATCGTCCGGGGACCGGGATCGACGTGGACCGGTTCTTTGTGGCACGTTGTGGGAGTGTCTGGAAACGGTGAACTTCGTGTCGAAGACGGCGCCGTTTTCATGAGCGATGGTGCAAACATCGGCGAACAGCCTGGATCGCACGGTGATGCATTTGTGCAAGGTTCCAACTCCAACTGGACGCTGGGCGGCCTGGCGGTGGGTCTGGAAGGCAGCGGGACTCTAACGATTGACTCAGGCGGGAGCGTCCTCTGCGATGTCGTCGGTATCTCAGACGGCGAGGTGACCGTCACGGATGGTGGCGTGCTTTCGGTATTCGACGCCGAAGACGGACAGGCTAATGCCTTCGTCGGAAACCCGGGGCAGGGGCAGGTGACCGTGTCGGGATTGGGTTCACGTATTGACGTGGAGGGTCAGCTTCAGGTCGGGAATACCGGGACTGGTACGCTTACGGTTTCGGGTGGCGGGCAAGTGAACATCGACGGCGATGATCCCCTCGGAGGCAGCCTCGGCATCATCGGGTCAGCCACCAATTCGGATGGCCAAGTGGTCGTCTCCGGCAACGGATCCCGTTGGACGTCGGCAGCGCAGTTGCAGGTCGGCCGCGACGGCATCGGCACACTTACCGTGGCAGACGGCGGTAGGGTTGAGACGCACAAGAGGGATTCCCCGACGGGATCGAGCGGCATTGTCGGCGGTACGACGAATGGCAATGGCGGAAATGGTTCGGTTACGATCATTGGTGCGGGCTCCGTGTGGGGTCAGGACGGCGGGATGTCGGTCGGCTTCACACAAACCGGTACGCTGGATGTTACATCGGGCGGATTGCTGTCCAGCGAGGACGGGCTTGTCGCGCGGTTTTCGGGTTCGACGGGAAACGCCAGCGTGACCGGCGCGGGTTCCTTGTGGGAAGTGTCGCGGTCGTTCTATCTCGGCGGCGACGACGTGGCGGCGGGGGGTACCGCGGAGCTTGTTGTGGCGAACAGCGGCGCCGTAACGATTGGCGAGGAGTTCAAGACCTGGGGCGGCGGGATACTGGCGATGAACGGGGGATCGGTCACTATCGGAGACGGTCCCGTGGACGGCACGCCGGACAACTTGCGCATCCACAACTTCGGCGTTCTCAGCGGCGACGGGATCGTGTCCGCCAACGTGGTCAATTCCCAGGGGCGGATCGAAGTGGGGCACTCAGCCGGTGTGCTGACGGTGGAGCGCGACTGGTCGCAGGAATTCAGCGGCGAGTTGGTTGTCGAGCTGGGCGGCGTCGCACCGGGAACCGAGCACGATCAGTTGGTTGTATCCGGGCACGCCGACCTCGGTGGATCACTTACCGTGGAGACCATCAACGGATTCACGCCCATCGCCGGCCAGTCGTTCGTGATCATGACCTTCGCGTCGCGCGCGGGCGAGTTTGACAGTGCGACCTGTTTGGATCTGGGCGGTAATCTGTCGCTCAACATCGAGTACAACGACACCGACGTGACGCTGCGGGTGGGGTCGGACTGCAACGACAACTGCATCGACGACGGGCAGGAGATCTTCGGAGGCTCATCGGGCGATTGCAACGGCAACGGCATCCCGGACGAGTGTGACATCGCCAACTGTCCGCTCGACGACCCCAGCTGCGCTGATTGCAACAACAACGGCGTACCGGACGCGTGCGATATCGCCAATGGAACATCGCAGGACAACCTAAACGGCCTCGGTGAGCCCATTCCGGACGGCATCCCCGATGAGTGTGACGAATGGGATGGTGAGTTCTTTGATAATCTGTGGGCGACGCCACAGAATTGGGAGGACAACGCAGTTCCGGGCATCGGTGGCGACCCTTCGGTGCAGGAAAGCGCGATCCTCCGGGAGAGTGCGAGCGGTCCGACCTTTGACGTGATCCTGAACACCAACGCAAGTGTGGACAGCGTCATCGTCGGTGAAAATGCCACACTGAACATCACCGCGGGCGACCTGACCATTGACGCTCCGAATGGCATTACGAATGATGGCGTGCTGGAGGTCAGCGATGGTCGGGCGATCATCGTCGCCACCGCCACCACCATCTCGGGGACCCAGCCTGTGACCCTTACGGGACCGAATGCTCGTATCTCCTCCGCAGCGGCTGAAGACACGATGACCAACCTGACGACCATCCGGGGAACGGGCGTCATCGACGCCAACCTGGTCAATCGGGGGTCCATCCGGGCCGACCTCCCCGCGTCGTCCCTCGTGGTCCGCGGAGACAACTCAAAAGTGAACGACGGGGTGTTCGAAGCCACGGCGGGCGGAACGCTGCTCATCACCGAGACCACGGTGACCGGGAGCGGGGCGTATGTGGTGGACGGCGGGACCATGACGCTGTCACCCGGCGCGACCCTCGCGTCCATCACCGGGCAATCGATGACCATCGGTAACGGCGGCGTCGTTCAGATGGAAACCAACGCGACCATCGACCTCGCTGGACTGCTGGCCATCGACTCCTGCGGCGCCGTCGCGGCGGGAGCGGGCGTGACGGGATCCGTGCATGCGGCGGAAGTGATCATCTCCGAGAGTTTCCCGGAAAGCGGCGGGCAGATCACCATCGGTGGCGCCACCATGTTCGATGTGGACGGCCGGATATCACTGCACGGAAGCTCCTCCGGTGGACCGCTCTTGGGCGGGTGTACACCGCCCAGGCTTGTCGTGCAGGAATCTGGCATGGTGCAGTCCCAGGCTCTGGATGCGATCGACGGAGGCGTCATCGAAGTGGCTGGCAATGCAGCCGTCACGGTGGTCGACGGCATGCTTCTGGCGGGTAGCGTTTATCGCGCTGAGACTCCCGGCGGCGCGGGCTCGCTCACCGCCGGGGGGGTGACGATCACGACGCAACTGGGTTTCATCGAAGCCGGCGAGATGATCCTGTCGGACTCGATGAGCGTTGGCGTTCTCGGCGACCTGCAAATGATCCTTGCCCCGAACTGCACGAGCGGGCAGATCGAACTCGGTGGGTGCACGCCCCCGAGGCTGTACGTCTTGGACCAATCGCAAGTGGACGTTGACGGTACACTCACCATTCCGCAACAAGCGGAGGTGACCATCGAGATCGCACACGACCCCAATGCGCCATCCGAGCCCGGACCGTTCGCGCTGGGCGGAGATTTCGATAACCGCAGCACAGCTCCGATGCTGTTCAACTGGTCGAGCGGTTCGATGACCCTTGACGGCGTCTTGCAGACATTCGAGGTGGCTGGTGCGGACCTTGGTCCTGTGTTGGGTGGTTTTGAATCCAACTTCGCGATTGGGACGCTCGAGGTTGCCTCCGGCAGTCACGTTACGTTTCAGGACTTCATCGACAACGATGAAGCCGGCCAGGGAGCGTGCAGCGAAGCCCTCTACGTCCACGAACTGATCCTTCGCGCCGATTCCGAAATCACGATCGTCAATTGCCACGTCTACTTCGAGAGTATTGTGGACGAAGGCGGGACGATCAACACTGTTGGCTGCGCGGCGGCGGCCGAGAGTTGCGCCGGCGATCTCGATGGAGACTGCGATCTGGACATTGACGACTTCGCGGGATTCCAGGCGTGTTTCACGGGCGTCGACGGCAATCCAATGGGACCGGGATGCGAACCCAGCGACTTCGATCACGACGGTGACGTTGACTTGCTCGACTTCGGCGCGCTCCAGGCGGCGTTTACCGGCGAGTGTCATGTGACCGTCGTGCTGGCACCCATGGACACCATCGCGTGCGTCGGCGGGAAGGCTGCATTCTCCGCGGTGACGTCCGATCCCGGCCTCGAGTACGTCTGGTATCACAACGGCGTCCCCGTCGATGGCGAGACTTCCCCGCAACTGTTGATTACGCCGGTGACGCCGGA
>JAJDDS010000726.1 GCA_029260195.1 Phycisphaerae bacterium | reverse complement strand
ACCGTGGCGCGGAGGGCTGCGGAGGTGCTGTCCGTGCTGCACCGAGCTACGCCGATGGGAGAGGACACGCACACTCCGGAAGACGAGCTACGTATTCTGCGGCGATGGTGCGACACGTTCGACGCGCTGGACGCGCCAAGTACTGCCGCGTTTCGCCGTGGGGTCGAGAAGGTGAGCGCTTTAGCCGGTGGCGTTGTGTCGCCATCGTGGTCACTGGTTCACCGCGACTTTCATGATGGTCAGCTTCTGATAGCCGGGGAGTGTGTGACGCTCGTCGATCTGGACACGGTCACGCGTGGGCATGTCGAGGTGGACCTCGCTACGTACGTCGCGCATCTGCTCCTCGCCGGGATGGATCGGATCGTCCCCTCGCGAGATGGCGACCGGGAGGCGCGGCGATTCCTTGACGAATACGAGCGACACGGCGGGCGCTACGATCAATCGCGACTGCGGTACTACCTGGGGTCAGCCTTACTGCGGTTGGGCGCGATTCAGTTCTTCCGCCGCCCCCGCGAGCGCGGCGCGGATCCTCTGTGGGCGGCTGCCGTCGACCGTCTCGACCAGCCCTAATCCGGATTATTCGTGCGACGGCGTCGGCCGTGCGTGACCTGTTGCCGGCACAACGGTTCGGCGCGGTGGCGAGCATACACGCCGTCATTCCGACAGGAGCGCAGCGACCGAGGAATCTTCCCGCGACTACCGCGGTTCTTCCCATTTCCAGCAAGATTCCTCGCTTCGCTCGGGATGACTCATGAGTCATTGCCACTAACAGTACAGCGCAATGTCGCACTTCGCAGAGGTCCGAGGGGAGCGGCGCGCTGCGTTTCGGGGCCGAGAACACGGATGTCCGCTGCCTGACGGTCGCGGCTCTGTTGACTTTGCGCTGTACTGCTCATCAGGCCGGCATGTTGGGTGTGAAAGTGCTTCCCGGGCCGTCCTTGGCGGCATTCCTCGGCGGGCGCGCCGCGAGAATCGGATTGTCAGCAGCAGTCGGTGTTGGGACCGCAGCAGGCGGAGGAGTCAGAGACGCGGGTCTCGGTGTAGTTCTCGCCTTTCGTCTCGGCCGGGGTTCGACGGGCATTGCGGCGACAGTCGTATTGATTGGCAGCGTCGAGCGGAACCTCTGTGTGTGGCGGGACGGGTTTGATCTGTTCGGCGTAGGGCTCGCGGGTGTAGATCTTAAACGTCTTGTCGCAGACAGCCATGCGGTGGCCACGGTAGAGCGTGTGTCCATCGTCGTCGGTGACGGACTTCCACGGTCCTTGGTAGACGACGGCTTGGTTGCGGTCGAGGCAGGGTCCGTCCTTGCCCTTGAACGCGCGGACGGTGACGGATCGAAATTCGATGCCTTCAATGACGCGCCAGGGTTCAATCGCCCGGTCGAGGATTTCGATGCCGTGGAAACCGGCGTCCTCGAAGGCAGCCAGAAAGGCGTCTTCGCGGTAAGCGCCACTGACGCATCCGCTCCACAGTTCGGGGTTGCTCCGGAGATGCTGGGGGATATCCTCGTCGCTGACGATGTCACTGATGACACATCGACCGCCGCGTGCCAGGACACGGTACATCTCGTCGAACAGTTGGCGCTTCTTGTCGGCGGCGACGAGGTTCAGCACGCAGTTGCTCAGTATGCAGTCGACTGAGCCACTTGCAATCAGTGGTCGTTCGGTGCGCCATGCGGCTGCGCGTTCTTCGGAGGCGAGGTAGTCGTCAGCCGACGCGACCGGATGCTCGCGAAGCCACGCGTCGAACACATCGAGATCGAGGGCGAGATCCTGAATGCGCCCCTTCCGAAACGACAGCACGTCGTGCCCGATTCTTTGGGCGAACGCCGCTTGGTGTTTGCGGGCGACATCGAGCATCGGCGCATTGAAGTCGACGCCGATCACTTTGCCCTCAGGCCCGACGATCTGTGCGGCGATGTAGCAGATCTTTCCGCTGCCGCTGCCAAGGTCGAGGACGGTGTCGCCGCGTTGGACCCATTTGCTCGGGTCACCGCATCCGTAGTCGACGTCGACGATTTCCCGCGGGACGTTTTCAAGCAGCTCGGTGTTGTAACCGGGTGCCGGGCAGCAGAGTTGGGGTTCGACGGTCGTGGCTGCGGTTGCGTAGCGACCGCGGACGGCTTCTTCGATGTTGTTTGTCACGGTGCTGCTCACGGGGTTTGGCTCTCCGCGCGGGGATTAGGATTCATTCGACTCGAACGACACGATACTATGGTAACTGAGCCCGCGTCGCAGGTATTCCCGCCGGCTTGGAAGCTCCCTCGTGCGCTTGGAGATACCACTGGACAGCTTCCGGGATTCCGCTGTCGTAGCCGATCGTTGATTTCCACCCGAGCTGTTTTCTGGCTTTCTCCGCTGCGAAGAAGCATCGGCGTCCGATTAGCCATACGGAATAGCGTGTGACCAAGGGTGGCTTCTTGGTGTGGAAGAGGTGGCCGAAAACTTCGAACAGAAACGCAGCCGACTTTGCGACGCGGTAGGGAATCCTCTTGGTGACGGGCGGCTCGCCGATGGCTTTGGCGATGGCGTTGAAATACTCAGCCTGCGTGATGACGCCGTCGTTGCTGCAGTTATAGGCCTCTCCGACCGCGGCGCTGGACTCCGCGGCGAGGATCGCACCTTCAGCCACGTTTCCCGCGTGGACGACGCTGAGGCGGTTACTTCCGTCACCGAGGAGCTTAGTCTTACCGCGCCGGATGGCTGAGATGATGCGCTCAAGCGTGGCGCGATCCCTCGGACCGTAAAGCCAGCTAGGCCGGACGACGGTGACGTCGATGCGTTTGTTGCGGTGCGCTTCCCAGACGAGGTTCTCAGCGTCGACCTTCGCCCGGCTGTAGTAGCTCCAGCGCGCGAGTTGCCGACCGAGGGGCGCGGATTCGTCGAAGACGAGTCCCTCCCCGTCGACGTGCCCGTACGCGCTGATGGAACTGATGTGGAGAAACCGGGCGACGCCGGCGCGGATGGAGGCTTCGAGGAGGTTCCGCGTTCCGTCGATCGAGACGCGGACGAAGTCGTCCCAAGGTCCCCAGTCGCCGACTCGGGCAGCCGCGTGGTAGACGATGTTAACGTCTTCGCAGGCACGTTCGAGGGAGGTGGCGTTTGTGATGTCGCCTTCGACCAGTTCGACGTCTTGCGTCTCAAGCCACGATGTGTCGCTGCCCGGCCGAACGAGCGCACGCACGGCTCGACCTCGCCGGCGCAGCTGCTCGACGATGTGGCTGCCCAGGAGCCCGGTGGCACCGGTGACTAGGTTGATTTTGCTATTATCGCAATCCACGCTGCCGACAAGGATAGGAATGGTCCCGGAGACGGTCAAGGGTCGTGCGGCGATGGCATGCGTGAGGGGTGCATCCCATCTTGGTTGGCGATTCAGTTGTCGCACCTGGATCGAGGCGTCGTCGGGCTTGGAAAGGCAGTTCCTTGTCATTCGAGCATAGCGAGGAATCTTGCGTCGGATAGAGCCTCAGCGAGATTCCTCGCGACGCTCGGAATGACAGGTCACGCCGCATGCCCTTCATGCACAGCGCCGCCACCCGAATTGGGGTGCATCCCTGCGTGAGGGGTGTCGGGGAGGGGCGAGCGGATTCGATGGGACGGGCATGGATCGCCCAGCCACGACCAGCGGTCAGAACGCGTTTCGCGGCTGCTTCGTGCTGATGTACTCCTTCCGGGCGGTGGCGTACTCGTCCGGGGTCATTCCGGAGACCGAGAACCCGTCGGGATCCTTGGCGATTTTGACGAGGAAGGGGATGCACCATCCGCAGCCAGTCCCCGCGTTGAGGCATCCGGACATCTGGCTGGCGCGCGGGGGACGCTCCCGCCGGGCGTAGTTGACCAGCTTCCGGAGGGAGACGTGGTAGCAGTAGCATACGTTGTCATCGAGCTCCATGGACATGCGGGCTATTGTATCGCGCGGGACTTGTCGTACGAGTCCCCGACGCCGTTCGTCTTGCCAGATTGCCCCCCACAGGGTAGAAAACGGTCGTCGCGGTGCGGAGGATCGAGTGCGGCTCCGCGTCGATGAACCGAAAAACCGACGCCAGCCCGTTGCGAATCGGGGTGGCGAGATGCGCAAGGAGTGTAACACCATGCCATTGGTAACGTCACCGGCTCCGACGTTCGACTGCCAAGCCGTCGTCGATGGGCAGATCAAGAAACTGACGTGGAAGGAACTGCACGAGGACAAATGGCTTGTCCTGTTCTTCTACCCGCTGGATTTCACGTTTGTGTGACCGACGGAGATCATCGCATTTAGCGACGCGACCGGTCGGTTCGCGGAAATCAACGCCAAAGTCGCGGCTGTTTCGGTGGATAGCTGCTTCTCGCACCTTCACTGGACCCAGACGCCCCGCGCCAAGGGCGGTCTCGGCAAGATTGGTTTTCCCCTGATCGCCGATTTGAACAAGAACATCGCGAGATCCTACGACGTCCTGCTGGATGAAGACGGCATCTCCCTGCGCGGGTTGTTCCTGATCGATCCCAAGGGCGCCATCCGCCACGCGACGATCAACGATCTCCCGGTGGGCCGAAACGTCGACGAGGTCCTGCGCGTGATTCAGGCCTTCCAGTTTGTCGAAGAGAATGGCGAGGTATGCCCAGCCAACTGGAACCCCGGCGCCGACACCATGAAGGCCGACCCCGTCGGAGCGCAAGAGTACTTCAAGAAAACGCACGGCTAATCTCCGTGCCACGTTAAGACGAACTCAATCGTCACCCGTCATCGCGCTGGTTCGTCCGCCTGAGTTGGTCGAAGCCGTGGCGTCCGTCCGCGCCCATGCGTGAATGTTGTTGGTCCATCTTCAATCTCCGTTTTTCGGCTTTCGACGTCCCGCCCCTCCCCGTATAGTATGGTAGCCTTCACGACTCATGACACTCCTTATCACGACCATCCAGGCCGCCCGCCCCGATGACATGGCCACCCGCGCCGCGAGCGCCCTCGCCGACGGGACCGACTTGGCTGAACTCCGACTCGACGCGCTCCCCAACAGCCCCGGCGATCCCGAGCATTACACTCGCAATGTCGACCCCGGTCGATGGGTCGCGACCTGCCGACCCACGTCGGAAGGCGGCACTTCTCGCGACGCCGTCGAGCACCGCGTCAGTCGACTGCTCGCAGCCATGCGCGCCGGCGCCGGATATGTCGATTTCGAATACAGTGACTGGCAGCGATCCGCCACCGCTCGACATGACATTGCCAAAGCACTGTCCGACCCCGCGCTGGTCGACTACGCCCCCACGCTGATTCTCTCGCATCACAACTTCGACCGTCGCCCCGAAAACCTGCACGATCTGGTCCGCGACCTGTGCGCCGTCGACGAAGCCGGGGTCATCAAGATCGCCTGGCCTGCCACGGACCTAAGCGACAACTTTCACGCCTTCGATATCATGCGCGCCGCCGACAAGAACGCAGCCGCCATTTGCATGGGCGAGGCCGGGCTGATCTCCCGCATCCTGGCAGCCAAGTACGGCGCCTTCGCCAGCTACTGCGCCTTCGATGCCGACTCTGTGGCTTCTCCGGGACAACTGACGCTTGCTGAGATGCGCGACCGCTTCCGCTGGGAATCGATCAACGAAGCGACTGACGTCTACGGCGTCATCGGGTATCCCATCGCCCACTCGATCAGCCCCGACGTCTTCAACGACGCCTTCGCCGCACAGAAGCTGAACGCCGTCTACCTGCCGCTGCTCGTTCAGCCCGACTACGGGTCGTTCGCCGCGTTCATGGACGCTTGCCTTGAACGCGACTGGTTCGGCGCCCGCGGCTTCAGCGTCACCCTCCCGCACAAGGAGCACGCCCTCCGGTACCTCGACGACCGTGTCGATCCCCCCGCCGACCTCATCGGGGCGGTCAACACTATCCTCATCGAGGACGGCGAGGTGTGGGGCTGCAATACCGACTGCGACGCCGCGCTCGACACATTGCTCGACGGGATGAACTGCGGCGAGGAGGATCTGGAGGGTCTGCCGGTCGATGTTCTGGGCGCCGGCGGCGTCGCCCGCGCCATCGTGGCCGGCCTGACCGATTGCGGCGCGGACGTCACCCTTTACAACCGCGATCCGGAACGGGCTGCAACACTGGCGGACGCATTCGAATGCAGAGCGCGCTCCTGGGACGAGCGATCAGAAGCCGAGGGTAAGATCCTCGTCAATTGCACCAGCCTTGGCATGGTTCCCGACGTCGAGTCGTCACCCATGCCATCCGACGCACTGCGGGCCGATGTGGTCGTCTTCGACACCGTCTACCGCCCCCGCCAGACGCGCCTGCTCCGCGACGCCCAGGGCGCCGGCTGCACTTGTGTCGAAGGCCTCGACATGTTCGCACGACAAGCCGCCCATCAGTTGGAGTACTGGACTCAGCAACCGGCCGACCACGACCGCATCCGCGCGATGGTCGAAGCCGCGCTCGAATCGGACTGAGCGTTCGGATAGGTGCGCGCGATGGCTTCACCCAACGTCATACTCATCGGCTACCGCGGCTGTGGAAAGACCACCGTTGGTCGCGTGTTGGCTGGCCGATTGAGCGCGCGTTTCGTCGACACGGATGACGAGATCGCGGGCGCCGCGGGCATGTCGATCGCGGACATCTTTGCATCGGAGGGGGACTCCGGATTTCGCCGGCGTGAATCCGCAGTCGTTGCGCGACTCGCGTTGTCAGGCGATCGCGATGCAGAGCCCGTCGTCGTCAGTCTCGGCGGTGGCGCGGTGCTCGACGAGTCCGGCATGACGCAACTGAGCGCGTCAGCTAGGATCGTGTGGTTAACGTGCCCGCCTGAAATCCTGCGCGAGCGCATGGCAGCCGACGAGACGACGCCATCCTCGCGTCCCGCGTTGACACCGGCGGGTGGCCTGAAGGAGATCGAAGCCGTCCTTGCCCGGCGAGAACCTTTTTACCGGCGATTCGCGGACCTCATCGTCGCTTCGGAGAATCGGTCTCCGGCCGAGGTGGCTGGCGAGATCGTCGTGTGGATGGAGCAATCATGACGCGGCATCGTGCCGCTGCACAGCGGAGTGCCCGGAGTGAAGCCAACGTGAGGTGTCATTCTGAGCCCTTCGACTGCGCTCAGGCCGGGCTCCGCCAAGCATCTTGCTCCGCAATCGGCGAGATTCCTCGCTTCGCTCGAAATGACTAACATCATCGTCGCACTCCATGGTATGATCCGCTCTTGCTCCACTACGGCGGCGACATTCACACTGGGAGCCAATGAGTCGAGACAACCATGCGGCCCATCATTTTGGTGACAACCGTGCTGTCCGCGTTCGTGATCTGCGGATGTGATCCCATCGTGGACCCGACCGGCGGCGGAGTCGTCGAGACCGAGCGGAACAACCGATTCAATGACGCGAACTTTGTTGTGGCTTACCCCGAAGACGGGGCTCGCGTCGGCGGGTCCATCGATGACGCCGACGATGTCGACGTCTTCGCGTTCGGTTCCTTCGATGCCGGAGATCGCATCACCGTGTCGGCTGACCCGCTGACTACTTCTGATTTGACGGTGGCGGTGTTCGACGAGTTTCAGCGTCTGATTGCGATCGGCGGCGACGGGAATGGCGGCGGCATGAATGTGGATACGGTCGCCCGTCGAAGCGGCGCCGGGTTCTTCGTCGCGGTGGCTTCCACTCCCGGCTCGGGTGGCTTCGGACCCTACAGCCTGTCCATCCGTCTTGCGCGCGGTGGTGAACCGCCGACGCGGCGACGACAAGCGTTGTTGCTGGACTTCGACGGCGGGTCGGTCGTCGTGCGTGACGATCTTACGGTGACCGTGGGCCCGTTTAACGCCGGAAATGTCGACGACGCCTACGCGGGACTAACCGACGAGATGAAGTCCGCGAACACCTAGACCGTGCGCGAGCTGTTCGCCCCGTTCGGCGACGACGTGTTCGACACCGACGGCGACCCGCCGACGTCCGCGTCGTTCTCGACGGTGCTCCTTGGCGGTTCACCCCACGACATCCCCGAGATCGATTCAGACACGCTCGGCTTCTCGATCAACGGCGTCGACTTTGCCAATCGAGACCCCGGTGATACCGCTATTGTTTTCACCGATGCATTCGACGCGAGCCTGTTCTCCGGCACACCGCTGGCGGACGAGATTGGACTGGCGATCGGCAACGTCGCCGCCCACGAAACCGGGCATCTGCTGGGCCTGCTTCACGTCAGCGGAAACTCGTCGTTGATGAACTTCGCCTCGGCTGCGACGTTTCAGAACGTCTTTCTCGAATTCACCAGCACGTCATTCGACGACTCCGTGTTCCCCATCGGGTTCCATTACAGTCCAATGTTGCTTTCGGAAACGGTCGGCGCGTACGCCCAGCCCGCGTCGATCATCGCGGCGGACCTCAACGGCGACGGACTGCCCGACTTGGCTACGGCGAACAGCCAATCGAACGACGTCTCCGTGCTTCTTAATCTCGGTGAGGCTTTGTTCGCGGCGCCTCACAGTTTCCCGACGGCTGGCGAATTGCCTCGATCGATCGCAGCCGGTGACTTCGACGGCGACGGCGCCGTCGATTTGGCGGTCGCGAACCTGACGCCCAGGGACCGCGCGCTTGCGGTCTTGGAGAACGTAGGGTCGGGCGAGCTCGCGCCGCCGGTCGGCTTCGAGGTCGGCTCGCCGCTGGGCGTCGTCGCGGTCGCGGACATCGACGCGGACGGCGATTCCGATGTGCTCGCAATCGCCGATCTGACACCCGGCGATGCGACCATCGCCCTGAACGCGGACGGCGCCTTCGATGAGACCGTCGAGATCCTCGACAATGGCGGCGCGGTTGCGGGGGTGTTCGTCGACGTGGACGGTGATGGCGCGCTCGATGTTGCAATCGCGACCGGTAACACTTCAGCCGACCCGGGGCATGTGCTGATCTTCCGCCACCTCGACCCACTCGTATTCCTGCAAACTGACGAAGTCACCGTCGGCGAAGGCGTTACCGCAATCACGGCAGGCGATTTGAATAACGACGGCGCGCCCGATCTCGCCGTTGCCCATCGCTTCTCCGACGACGTCTTCATCCTCATCAATGACGGGGAAGGCGCGTTCACCGTCATCGACCAGGTATCCGTCGGTCGCAGCCCGTTCGACATCGTCTCGAATGATCTCGACTCCGACGGCGACGTGGATCTTGTCGTGGCTGACCACGGCTCTACGTCCGGAGCCGGAGAAGTGTGGATACTGTTTAATGACGGCCGAGCGTCGTTTGACGCCCCGGTTTCCGTGACGGCTGGCGCGCGGCCGGTGGCGGTGATCGACGCCGATTTCAATGGCGACGGCCATCCCGATCTCGCGGTTGCCAACGAAGGGGACGCCGATTTCGGTCACCGCAACGGCGGCGTTTCAGTGCTCATCAATAACGGAGACGGCTCGTTCGCGGCCCCCGTCGATCTTCGCGTCGGGACGGTACCGGATGCCGATTGACGCTGATCGCGCAACAGGTTGATTCCCATGAACACGCTCATCCCGCTCCGCGACATCCTTCGCACAGCGCTCGTGCTCTGCATCACCATCGCCGCCGGGTGCACGGGGTCGAACATGCCACCAGCCGGCACCGACTGCGGCACGTTTGCCGTCGCTTGCGAAATAGACCTGCCCGAACCGCCGCCGACCACCGTCTGCAGCGCGTTTGCGGCTGGCTGCGCCACGGACCAAGGACCGCAAGCGCCGGTTTCGGTGGCGGTTGGTGATTTTGACAGCGACGGTCTGCTCGACGCCGCCTTAGCGAACAACGACTCGAACAGCATTGTCGTCCTGATCGGGAACGGCGACGGCACGTTTCAGCCTTCGATCCGTTTCCCTGCGGGGTCGGCGATTTTCGGTCCGGATGGCATCGTCGCCGGTGACTTCGACCTCGACGGGGACATCGACTTGGCCGTCGCGACCGGCGAACCGGACGGCGAATTGTCGATCCTCACCAACGGCGGGTCCGGGAGGTTCGAGACCACCGGCCGATTCGATAGCGATTCGTCCATTCCCCGCTTTGTCACAGCGGGTGACGTCGATGCCGACGGGGACCTCGACGTTGTTGTCGTGAATGGCGTGTGCGACGGCGTCGTGATTCTGCTCAATCTCGGTGACGGGACGTTCGCCGATCCGCGTCGCCTGTTTGATGTGCCCTGTGGCCGCAGCGCGACGATCGCCGATCTTAACGAAGACGGGCTGCTGGACATCGCGGTCGCCAGCTCGAGCGGCGGCAACGACGAATCCGACTTCGTGTCCGTGTACATTCACGTTAGCGGTGGCTTGTTCGCGGTCGGTGAGCACTTCGACGGCGGCGACAGCCCGAACGACTTGGCCGCCGCTGATGTCGATGGTGACGGTGACAACGACCTGCTCGTCGCGACCGGATCGCCCGATTACGGACTTATGGTATTGCTCAATGACGGACTGGCTTCGTTCGCGCTGGGCGGGTTCACCGAGATAGTCATCGCGCCGGACGCGATCATCGCGGGCGACTGGAACGGCGACGGCGCGATCGACGTCGCGACAGCCAATTCACTGAACGACAGCGTGTCCGTCCTGCTGAACCACGGCGACGGGACGTTTGCCGAGCAACGGGTCATCGCCGTAGGCGGCGAGATGGCCGTCGCGATTGCGTCGGGAGACTTCGACGGCGACGGCGACCTCGATCTGGTCACCGCGAATCAGGACACCAACAACGGTTCGCTGCTGCTCAACGACGGCGACGGCCAGTTCACCCTCGCGCGGTGACGACGGGCGTGTCGTCTGGTTCGGCAGCGCCCGAACGGCGTCCGTCAGTCCTCCTCCTTCTTGGGCGGAGGAAGGGGGTCGTCGATGTGACATCGTTCGCAAATCGTCTCGATCATCGGGCGGAAGTCGCGGATCACGTAGTCATCCAGCCGCACGGTCTTGTTCCGCCCGTCCTGCGAGTAAGACAGGTCGACAAAGCCCTTCTTGCGATAGTGCTTCGCCTCGATCGACTTCATCGCATCGAACGGGATCACAGGTCGCCCGCGCACGTTCAAACCCGCGTCGCTCAGTTCCACGCGTGTCGTCACAACCCGCACAAACTGAAGCACGAACCCCAGCGCTACCGGCAGCAACCCGAACCCGAGGTATCTCTGCCAGACCAATTCGGTGTCGTTCTTGTCACCGGCGGTGTAGACGACGTCCGCCACCAGATCACCGCGCAACGTGTATGCGAGCATTCCCCCCGGCCCGAAGTACCGGATGTCGTTGCGGTCCGCACTTTCCCAACCCGGTTCGCCAAACGCCGCAACGACCTCGGCTCGGGTATGCCGCGAATCCGATGGGCGGTCGACCCAGACCGCGGCGGCGGCTTCGGTCACAGCGTCGTCGATCGGCGGGAGCGTGTCCGGAACCGGATCGAGCGACTCGATCGCCTTCTCGAGGTTCTTCTCAGGATAGCCGACGTAGCCGTCATAAATGAACCACCCGCTGAATACGCCGAACAGCGCAGCCAGTCCGAAGGTGCGGATGATGCGCTCGTTGGTTGTGGGCGAAACGATGGGCGTCATGTGGGCCTCCTGCGTCCGCCCCGCCGATCACCGGCGGGACACTTCGTGAACTCTATCGGCGAATCGGCCGCGACAAAACACGCATCCGCCGATGGCGACATCCATCGCGATGTTTCGGCGACTTTCTGTTGCCTTCAACGGTCCAGCAGATCATAATCGGAGCCGCGAGACCGATCCACCGGGTTCACAAGAGCCCCGTCGAGCGAGAACGGCCATGACTCAACATTTTGGTGCGGTGTGCGACGAGTTCTTTGTCAGCAGTCGACTTTTTCTCAAGCTCGATCTGCCGCTCGAGCGCGAGACGATCCTGCACTTCTTCGAACGTGTTCGCAAGGAATTCCCGGGGATGTCCAAGTTTCGCCGGCGCGAAGATGGCTGCCTCATTCTCGAAGAGGAGCCCGACGAGGGCGTGTCGAGGCGCTGGGTGCGCATCGAGCCCAACAGCCTCCGCTTCGGCCACTTTGCTCCGTCCGACGTTCTGAAGGTCCGGGCGCTGTCCAATGTAATCTTCGAGCACGCGCCTTATCATCTCACATTCAGCGAGATCGATTACGACCACCTGGAATTGATCTATGGATTCGATCTCGAGTACCGCGGAAATCACGATCAACTGGTGGCTGAGACCCTGTGGACGGATCATCCGCTGGGCGGGTTCGTGCTCGGCGAGGACGCCGCCCACACGATCGACGCGCAACCCTACTTCGGGATCGCGCTGACGCCGGAATGTGATCTGCAGGCGTTCGTCGAAACCAAGTCCCGCACAGCCACCTACGAGGTGCGCACGGGCGAATTCGAGCGGCAGCCTCTCAGTGTCTTTCTCACCATACGCAAATACTGGACCACCGAAGAAGGACGCGATCTCAAGGACATCGCCGCCTCTTTGTATGATCACGCCGACGAACTCGCCGGCGACAAGGTCGTCCCGCTGCTCGTCAACCCGCTCGCCCAAGCCATCGCCAGCCGCATGTGACCGCGGGCGCTCGCAACAGTGGCTGCGGCTCGCACGGTTGGTGACGGGAGCCGCTCGGGTGTGCCTACCATTTTCCTTTCCCGTCGTCCGATGAAGGAGTAGAGGCGTCAGGACTTGTTGCGCGTGCAGGTTTTGAGCGCGCCGGGTGCTACAAATGGATGTGGACCCGCGAGTTTGTGCGGAGTTGAGGTATGCGCGGAGTTGTCCCGCGCGATGGACGGCGAGCGACATGTCGACGACCGAACGGACGGACGATGAACTACTCGTCGCAGCCGGCGCGGGCGACCGGGAGGCCTTCGCCGCAATCATCGAGCGTCACCACCGCGACATCGTGCGCTTCGTCTATCGCTATCTCGGTCTCACGAATCGCGAAACGGCTGAGGATTTGGCGCAGGATGTCTTTCTGAGCGCGTGGAGATCGTCGTCGTCGTACGAACCGCGCGGGCGGGCGGTTGTTTGGCTTTATCGGGTCGCGACCAACGCCTGCCTGAACTACCGGCGCTGGTGGCGGCTTCGGCGGACGATTCCGTTCGACGGCGAACCTCCGGATTCGGATCGCGGGCGGTCCGTGCCGCACCCGGACGATTTGGCGATGGCGTCGGAGGCGGCTGCCGGCGTTCGGTCCGCCGTCGGCGGGTTGCCGTCGCGAGAGCGGGCCGCGATCGTGCTCCGCCATTTCCACGAGCTGCGGTACGTCGAGATCGGCGAGGTGCTCGGACTATCGGTCCCGGGTGTCGAGTCGCTTCTTTGGCGGGCCCGGAAGCGGCT
>JAJDDS010000725.1 GCA_029260195.1 Phycisphaerae bacterium | reverse complement strand
CCTAGCCGAGCACCAACTCAGTTCGGGTGAGTTCCATCTGCTATTCCTCATGGTCGCTGCACTCGTAACTCGGAGGCGCGGGACTGTCATCGCCATTGATGAGCCAGAGATGTCCATGCATATCGCGTGGCAGCGCCAGTTGATCCCCGCCTTGCTTAAGTGCGCGGCAAACGCGAACCCCCTCTTCATCTTTGCCACGCATTCCCCCGACCTGGCGGCTTCGTGCCCTGACTCGATGATAGAGCTAACGTAGCGATGATTCGCCGCCACCCGGAGGCCATACTACTTGCCCATCGCATGGACCCGGAGCGACGTGAGCTCTACGTCGAGGGCCACCGCGACCGGCTTTTTTTGTCTTGGCTCCTTGAACAGCCAGCCTCGGCATTCGGGCGCATCCGTGAGATCGGCCACGTGGATATTCCCGTTGAGGAGGGGGGCGAGCGTGGACGCCTGATTCGATTCGCCGAGATGCTTTCGGGAGATGGCACGTCGATTCGAATGTTCGCCGATGCGGACTGGGACCGGGTACTTGGCAGACATGTTCCGGAACGGGTGTGGCTGACGGACCACCGGGACATGGAGGGCTATGTCCTGCGTGCGGAGTGCGTCGACAAGGTTCTCGCCCTCGGCGTTGCGACCGATCGGGTTTCTGGAGCTTCCCTGTTGAATGACTTGTGTGGCCATTGTCGCAGACTAGGCCTTCTCCGACTGCTCTCCGAGCGTGATGGCCTTAGCCTACCGTTCCAGGCGACACGCCTCGGGAGATTCGCGCGCCTAGAGGCGGGCCGCATTAGGCTCAACTTTGACGGATACCTAAGAGCGTTGCTGCAGAATGCCCAGATCACATTATCGAGGCTGCAGGTGATTCGCACCGCAATCGAGGACTTGGCAGCCGAACACGACAGTACGCTCGACAGCGAGCTAGTACACGGCAAGGACGCTACCTGTTTGCTCGATGTAGCATTGTCGGGATGCGGCGTACAACGGGACGAGGCGAAGCGACTCCTATGGTGCAGCTTCGAACCGAGGTTCGTGGAGACTGGCACCGTGCTGGAAGCGGTTTTGGCGTTTCTCCGGGCGGTCTGACCGTTACCCGTTGACGGGACGAGGCTGCCGCCCCCGAAACGCTGCCCAACCGGGGCGTGAAGCTGACAGCGCGGCCGGTGCGCCGAACAGCCTTGTGTCCCGCCCGGCCGCGCCGCAGCTTACGCCCTAGTCGTTATGCAGCCCTCAACCGTCGACAAATGAGTACCTCGATTCACGATATAGGCGTTGCGCCCAACCACAAGTTCGCAGTGCTCGCCATTCCCGATAGTAGAGCCGGCGCCGCACCGTCGCACCTGTTGGAGCTGGGCAGTGGCTTGGCGGTGTCCCGGGGTCTTCCATCGGACGCTTTGGCCACATGGCGGGACAATCTTGGTGCCCTTCACGTCAGCGAGCTCGCAGACACCAACCTGTTCCTGTGGTGCGTCGCCCCCTCGGCGGCGCCTGAAGTCCTCGACCACGAGAACGAGGCTCTGGCGCGGACATGCTACCAGCTCTACCTCGGGCTGCTGATCGCCGTGCCATACTTCAGTAGCGGCCGCGTCACTGCCCTGACTGGGGCCAATGCGGATGGGGTTGCGAGGTGCGCTCTCTCACAACCTATTCGCGTACATTCTACACCCGCGGTGCACCGAATACCCTCCTCACCAGCGCGCGCCTTAGGCTGGCCGCGTCACTTGCGCAGGCAATCAGGGATCATGATGGTCAGGGCAACGATCGGATCATCAGGGCTCTGCGCGCGTTTCGGGTGGCCTCCGAGGCGCACGAGCTTGATTTCCGGCTCCATCAGTTCGTTCGTTGTGCCGAGGCCTTCGCCTGCCCTCCAATGGGCAACAGTGGCAGGCACTATTCTGCACGCCTGTCCCGGCTGTGCGCCGGTCGTTCAAAGGACCGACTCCTAGAGTCGTACAACATTCGGAGCGGCATCGAGCACCAGCACGGCCCCTTTGATCGGATGCCGAAGGGGTCAATACGAGCCCGGCGCCTTCGGTTGATGCGAAGGTGTGTGGAAGCTGAGACAGTCGCACGGTTCCTTCTCGCAGTCTACTTCTCGAATCCGTCTCTCTGGTCGCACTTCTCCTCACGCAGTTCTATCGATGCCTTCTGGGGCCTTGCCAATCAACAGCTCCATCGCCTTTGGCCAGCACGTTTGGGGCTGGAGGCCGCCATGCGGTCGTTCCGGGACGATGATGCTTTGCGGGCTATCGACGGGGACTAGGGTTGGTCCCGGGCTGCATAACATGCGCATGGAGTTGCCGGCCATCTGGCGGTGGCGGGGCCGCCCGGTAGATTTGCAGGCGAGGATGCTGTCCCGCCACCGCGGGCCGCAACTCATGCGCTGATCGTTAGGTGGCATTGACGGAGGACATGATGCCCGTTGGGATCAACGTGAAGATGACTCGGCAGAATCCCCCGCGCGAGGAAGTGTTCGAGGGCATCATCACCGATCATGACTGGGGATATCTCGTAGGGTTTCGAGATGAGACTCAGCGGTTAGCCAGCGCCGAGTGGGTAGCAGCGGGTATGAACGCTGACTTCACGGTGAGCTTCTCGGCCACGGAAGGACTCCGCGTTCAAACCCCCAACAAGCCATCCAACGCGCAGGTCGCTGAAGTCCTTCAACGCATCCGCCCATTCGTCCTGAGAAGCGAGGACTTGTTCTTCGACAAGGTCATGGTGGTTTTCGAGCGATACCTTGCTCATCCGTGGCTCACAGTCCAGCTGCAGCGAGCGCGCGACCAGTTTTCTGGTGCCGATCAGGCGAGCTTGTACCAATTGAGCGCCAATCAGCTCCAGCTAAACACTCAACGTGCCCTGGATCTTTGGCTCAACGCCTTTGAGTTCCATCGGGACAAGCGTAAAGCTGCTGCCTTCATTAGGGAGAGCGGAAGAAAGCCCGATGAATTGATGTTGGCGGTGTTTCGTTCGATGCTGGTGGGGAAAGTCGATGTTCTACTGCGGCTTGGGCGAATGATCACAGGGTTTGAGGCGCATTCCCCATCGGCCAGGCGGAATGCCACCTAACATGCGCGTGGAGCTGACAGGGCTGCGCTAGCGCCGCAGGCGCGGCGGACGTAATGTTGGTTCGTAGGGCCACCGCCGCGCCTGCGGTGAGCGGCCCTGCAGCTCACGCGCAGGTCGTTATACCGCATCCGACTTGACGTCTTCGCAGGAGCACGATAAGCTCCATTACGGTACCATTATGGAGCCACGACATGCCGACATTGACCATCAAGGGTCTCCCCGACCCGATCTATGAACGTCTGAAGGCCCAAGCCGA
>JAJDDS010000724.1 GCA_029260195.1 Phycisphaerae bacterium | reverse complement strand
TCTGCCCCGGCCTGATCGACCTCCACGTCCACCTCCGCGAACCCGGCGGCGAGCACAAGGAGACCATCGAATCCGGTACTCGGGCGGCGGCTGCCGGCGGATTCACCGCAGTGGCTTGCATGCCCAACACCCGGCCAGCCATCGACAATCTCGATACGCTCGCACTCGTCCGAGAGCGCGCCCGAGCCATCGGCGCTGCTCGCGTCTACCCCGTCGCCGCTATCACCATCAACCGCGCCGGCGAGCGATTGGTCGACATGCCCGCGCTCAGAAACGCCGGGGCAGCCGCGTTCAGCGACGACGGCGAAGGCGTCGAAGACGACGATCTCATGCGCGACGCCATGCGAGAAGCCAAGCGTCTTAACGCCGTTCTGATCCAGCATTGCGAGTACAAGTCCATTTCCGCCGGTGGTGTCATGCACAAAGGAGCGGTCTCCGACCGCCTTGGGTTGCCCGGACTCGACCCCCGATCGGAGGAGGACATGATCGCGCGTGACATCGAATTGTCGCGCGAGACCGGCGCCCGGTACCACGTCGCCCATATCTCAACCGCACGCGCCGTCGAGCTTGTACGCGTCGCCAAAGTGCAAGGCCTACCCGTCACCGCCGAGGTCTGTCCCCACCACCTCATCCTCACCGATGAGGCTTGCTCCGGGCGGGATCCGAACACCAAGATGCACCCACCCCTGCGGACCCAAGAGGACGTCAACGCCTGCCTCGTCGGACTGGCGGACGGCACCATCGACTGTGTCGTCACCGACCACGCCCCGCACGCTGCCAAGGAGAAGAACCGCGGCTTCCATGACGCTCCGCCCGGTATCGTCGGACTCGAAACCTCCCTCGCCCTGGTCGCGACAGCCATGGTCGCTCCCGGACTCCTGGACTGGCCCGGACTGATTCACCGCATGACAACCGCCCCAGCCGCGTTGCTCGGTATCCCCGGGGGGACATTGGCGCCGGGATCAGCGGCCGACATCACCGTGATGGACCCGGCAGCCACATGGCGCATCGAGCCGTCTGACTTCCGCACGATCGGCCGGAACACCCCCTTCGGCGGCAGGCAGGTCACCGGCAGGCCCGTCGCGACGATCCTCGCGGGCTGCGTGACGCATCGCCTCGATTCTTGCGCCGATCGATTCGCCCAAATCGAACGGATCATCAATTGAGGAGATTTCGAACGCCGACTCGGTGCAAAACCAATCATCCAGCCCGCTGGCAAGCACGCGCGGCGATCGATGCACGCCGCTGCGATTTTCGGGGCTTGAAACGAACTCGCTCCTGCGATATACGGGAGCATTCGTAGTGCGTCCGGGCGCTGGATATATGTGCTCGGTTGGCCTGAACGGTTGCCCCACTGCATGCGGTTGCCGTGATCGAACAGGTCGAGCCCGGCGCCAGGTTGGCGAGCTGTTTCGGCTTCGCGCGGTGGTTACGCCGGACGGCTGGCGTGGACGGCCGTCACAGAATGAACCTGCCTCACAGGCTGCCCGAGCCCGATGCCTCGACGGAGATAGCGCTTGAGTCCAGTTACCAAGATCCTTGTCGTTCTGCTCGTCGTGTTGACCATCGCATTCTCCATGACCGCCATCGCCTTCACCGCGAGAACTCAGAACTGGAAAGAAGTCGCTGAGGGCTACCGAACGTCCACCTTGGTCGCGAACGCCGTACAGACCAGTGAGATGGCCGCCCACGCCGCAACGCTCGCCTCAGCCCGCGACACCATTCGCACCCACCAGGCGCGGATCAACGAGCTCGAGCACCAAGGCCAAGCCACCAGCCAGGAAGTGGCTGACCAACGAGGCGAAATCGCCCAGATCACCGCCGAGAAACGCCGCAGCGACGCCCTCGCCCAGCGGTTGACCAACGAGCTCGGCGTCGCGCAATCGGCGCGCGCCGCCGTCGAACAACAGCGACAGCAATTCGAAGCCCGAAACATCGACCTTGAACGCCGCAACGTCGACCTCAACGATCGCGTCAACGAACTGACGACCCAGGTCACTGTGGTCAACCAGCAGGTCCGGCAGCAAGAGCAGCAGATTCACATCCTCCGCGAGGAGAATCAGAAGCTAGCCCGACAGTCCGGCACGCCCGCGATGGGCGGCGCCGCGTTTGGCGGATTGGGCGGGGAGAACATCCGTCCCGCGATTCCCGCCGCAGGGGCACCGCACATCTCCGGGCACGTGGCGTTCGTCGACGGGGATATGATGACCCTGAGTGTCGGAACCTCCGATCGCGTCCAGAAGGGCGCGGTCTTCGTGATTTTCCGCGGAACCCAGTATATCGGTGACGTGCGCATCACCGACGTCGAACCGAATCTGTCCTCGGGGCGAATCTTCCGCTCCGCCCCGGGCGTGTCCCCGCGCAAGGGTGATCGGGCTGAGGATGAGTTCCACTTTGCGACACCCCCGTAGGCCACTTTGGTGGTTTGGTTCGCGAGCGAATTAAGGGTAACATGTCCTCATCGCCTCCGGATGTGCCGGGGGCTGACCTGCATCCGCGACGCCAAAGCGTGCGCGACGAACTGGAGACCTGTCGCATGAGCGAAGGTGGCCCCGCATCGACACCGGAAAGCGACATCTACACCGTGCTTCTCGCAATCGCGACATTGCTCGTGTTGATCGCGACCGTCTTGCTCGCCGTTCGTAGCCAGCAGTTCTTCGGAACCTGGTTGCCGTTCGGCGGAGCCTAGCGCAGTCAAATCCGCAGCCACTCCTCGGGCTGTGGGAACGGGAAAGGACACACACGCGGTGATCTTCGATTCGCTACTGGGCGCGTTCAGCGTCGACATGGGGATCGACCTCGGAACATGCAACACGCTTGTCTGTGTCAAAGGCGAGGGCGTCGTCCTCAACGAGCCCTCCGTCGTCGCCGTCCGCAAGGGCACGAACCAGGTTCTCGACAACGGAAACGCCGTCGGACTCGTCGCCAAGGAAATGCTCGGCAAGACACCCGGCTCGATCGCCGCCATCCGTCCCCTCAAGGACGGCGTCATCGCCGACTTCGACATCACCGAAGCCATGCTGGGCTACTTCATTCGCAAAGTCCACGGACGCCGGCGGTTCGTCAAACCGCGCGTTGTCATCGCCATCCCGTCCGGTATCACCGCCGTCGAGAAGCGCGCCGTCTTCAACTCGGCTGAACGCGCCGGAGCACGCCGCGTGTACCTCGTCGAGGAACCCATGGCAGCCGGAATCGGCGCGGGGTTGCCCATCGCAGAGCCGACCGCGTCGATGATCGTCGACATTGGCGGCGGGACCACGGAAGTGGCCATCATGTCCCTTGCCGACATCAGTGTCTGCGAGACTATTCGCGTCGCCGGTGACGAACTCGACGAAGCCATCGTCAACTACATGCGCCGCACCTACAACCTGATGATCGGGTATCAGACCGCAGAGCGCGTCAAGATTGGGATCG
>JAJDDS010000723.1 GCA_029260195.1 Phycisphaerae bacterium | reverse complement strand
CCGCTCGGACGAGGAGGTCCAGAGGGCACTCGCGGAGTGGGCAAGCGGGAGTTCGTATGTGCCAATCGAATTGTGAGTCCAGGTAATGAGCAAGAAAAACGACGATTGGCAATTTCCTTTGTCGGCGGATCGTCACACGGCGGGACGATCCGCCGAAAGTGCGGTCAGGCCCGGAGGGAACCCAATGGTCGAAACAAACGGATGCAAGAGTCGGGGCGTACGCCGGCTTCCGACGCTCAGGTTTGAGGGCGACGAGTACTTCATCGACAATCGGCTGGACGACTTCAGGACCGTTACGCCGCCAATCCGTGAGATCGAATTCGTCCGTTTCGGCTCGGCGAAAGGTCTCCGAATGCTGGATGAATGTGTATGGCACGATTGTGACCGGTGCGGACGGTTGATGGCTCTATCACGCCATTGCACGGAGTCGCAAGTCCGATGTTGCGATTGTGGTGGTCGGGTGCCCGTCACTGCGAAGGGCGCCTTTGATGACGTGGCTAGGTGAATCGCCGCCGGTCAATGGCGTGGCGTCGGAGGGCGCATCGTTGGGGTCACGGCTGTGCCGTGAGGTAGATTCGAGACCCGTCTGCCGGGCTCGCATCGGGAATTCCCACCGCACAACGTCGCCATTTAAGTCTTTCGGCAAGGTTCTTGCGGCCAATGAATTGACCGCGATCGATGGGCTTGCCGAAAGCCATAAAAGGCGATTTCGTTGTGCGGCAGAATTCGCAATTCCTCGCCATCGTCGGGAACCTGTTTTGCTCGGCACGGCATCGATGGGGCGGCCCCGTGCGGGGCCAGACAAGAATTCTTGTGGCCGTCCGACCCGGCCTCGAAGGTTTTGATGGGCCGGGCTCGGACTCTTCGCAAAACAGAACCCTCGACCCCCTTGCACGGTGGGTGTTTTCCCCTCCCCCTTTCGCCAAGGGTTTGTCGAAAGACGGAGGTCGAAAACATGGAGAACGAAACAAACATGGTCATCAACGAGGGTGTGGTGGTGCCCGAATCGACGTTGCTCAAACGTGAACGGAAGAACCGCTACGGCAGCGTCCCCGGTTTGGATGACGATGAGCTCGCCGACCCTGATGAGCTGGAGCGGCAGGTCATGAGAGAAGAGTGGGCCCCGGTATTGGCGTTGCCCGTGCAGAAGAGGCGTTGGGGCATCATGCCGGCGATCGACGAATCCGGTGGAGTCGATTGGGGTGCTTTCGGGACGGTGGATTTCGAGCGGACGCAACCGGCGTTCGACAAGGCAAGGTATAAAGCGGAGAGGCTCCGCGAGGAGCTGAAGGATGCTTTGATCATGTTCAGCATCGTCGCGGACCGGCTGCCGCCGATCAGGCGGCTGGTCTTGCAATACCTACGTAGGGGCGTCCTTAAGTTCGATCATATCGTCAGCGAAGACTTGCTTGCGTTGGCGAGGTTGGGCGTACGCGTTGACCGAATGCGACGAGAGATCGCGGAGGCGCAAGAGGTAAGTGCCAAGCGGCGCCGGGTGGTGGCCGCGCCGCTGCTCCCATGATCTTCAACACGCCGCAGCGGCGACGGTGGCCGATCGTCAATGTGAACGGGATCAGGTATTTGGTTGACATCCCGCGGAGGCAGCTGAGGTGCGTCGACGACCAGAACTACTTCATCAGGTTCGAGAGAAGCGATCCATTCGGTGAATGACCGGCTTCAAGAGTCGGTGATGCTACTGGCTGAACTGTGTTGTTACGTTGGACGCGTCTCCGACGCGTCGTCGGACACTCGGCCTGCGGCCTCGGTCCTCGCCCGCCTCCCTCCGGTCGGCGGGCGCGGGTGGCAGAGGTAGGGGATCCTCTAGGGATCCTTCACAACTCCCCCAACGCATCCGTGCAGCTCTCAGCGAGCCAGCGCTCGGTCTGCAACGCCGCCAGAAGGGCCTCCTTTTCGGCAGCCGCCGCACGGGCAAATTCGCCAGCCAGTCTTTCCACCTCGCGCTGCGCTCTGGCGCGGATCAGACGGACGATGCGGTCCTTTCTTGATTGCATAGTGTCACCTCGACCGATACGTAGGGGCCTCGCGTTTTTGAACCTTTTGGTTTCGGCGAGGGGAAGATGGTTGTTGCTACTGCTCGGTAGGAAAAACCACAAAGCTTAAATACGGAGGCGTGTTTACTACCTCCAAGTGATCCTTCGGAGGTCTTTCGCATGCGCTCAACCATTCCCCCCAACACACCCATCCCATCGACCGGCTACATCCCCTACTTCTACGAGTCCGGTCGCTTCCAAACGTATGACCTTCCGATCCCGTTCTCCGATCGGCCCGGCTATCCGGTGCTGAGTGACACCTATGCACCGCCCGCCGTTCGGCGTGCTGGTGAGCGACTTGATCGCTTTCAGACCGTTGAGCAGATAATCGCCGGCGGTTACTTCGCGACGCCCGGCGGCGACCCGGTGACCGCCATCCTCACGGACAAGAAAGGAACGTCGTGGCTCGGTTTGGACGACGTCATCGGCCAAATCCGCCAGCGGTACGAGATCTACGAACGTCACGTGGAACAGATCGAGTGTGCAAAGTGCGCGGCGGACAACGCGATCTATGCCCATGAGAGCTATCACGGAAAGGCATCCGTTGATGCCAAACAGCATTACGCCCGTCACAAACGCATACAGGATCTGTACGAGCAGCAGCGCGAAGAACGTGTCACTCTCTGGCGTGACGTTTCGCGGCTC
>JAJDDS010000722.1 GCA_029260195.1 Phycisphaerae bacterium | reverse complement strand
CGATCTGGTGTGCGGCTTCATCCACGGTATCGACCGAGATGCTGCAGCCGGTCTTCTCAGCCAGGTGGGCGCTTCGTGCCAGCAAGGCTACGGCTTTGCGGGCATCGCCATGCTCGCGGCTGGCCAGTGCCGCGATCTTCTCCACAACGCCGCTTTCGGCGGCTTGAGGTCGCAGGGCCTTGCGAACCCGGATCTGTAGGATCCGCTGGAGATCAATGGCATCGTACGGCTCAAACACGAGCTCATTTAGTTTCAGGAATGACTTCGTGCGAGGGTCAAGGTGATCCGACCAGTTCAGGCGGTTTGAGGCGAAGACCAGAATCAGCTTCGCTCGTATCTGCTGCGGCAGCCTGCGCACCAGGAACGCAAGAAACGTGTCCTTGTCGCGACGCACGTTGTCGACTTCGTCGATGAACAAGACCAGATAGCCGCGATGTGCTTCCAGACTCACCTCGATCCGGCCCATCAGCTCTTCGAGGGAGATCCCTCTCCGGTAGCGCTTGCTGGCGTTGAGCAGGCAGGCCAAGTCATTCAGCGCCCGGAAGCACGGCCGGGCGGTCGTCAAATCCAGATGCACGTACCGTAGGCTGATGCCCTCCTTGCGGCACATCCCGGCCAGGAAGTTCAAGAAGTAGATCATGGTCAGCGTCTTGCCCGTGCCGGTCTTGCCCCACAGGGCCAGATGGTATGGGTGATCTCGCCTCAACACCGGCGCGAAATGACAGCTGATCTCGCGCATCTCCCGGTCCCGAACGTTGGTGTTGAAGATCTCCTCCAGCACGGCAAGCTGCTCGCTGCGGATGAGCTGCTCGTCATCGAGAAACCGCCGGTTCAGGATCACCGCGTGATCCCTCATGTTCCGCATGCTGCCCGCCATCCTGACGCGGGCGTTGGCTTGTTCCATCCGAAAACCACCTCCATCCGCACCTCTGGATGCACACCTATAAAAATGTTTCGGTTTTGTCGGTGGGAGTAATTTTCGAGTGGAACTTCGCAGCGCGGCGAAAGGGGATGTGTTTTATTCGTTGCCACTCGCCAGTGAACTGCTCTTCATGTTCTATATATACTTTTCTATATTGAAGATAATTCACAAGACAACACACAACAACAACGCGCCGGTCTCCACTGGAAATTTACTGCCACCGAGACTACAGGCGCTGCGACCGCAGGATTCTGCGGGGTAAGCCTCTATACTCCCGTTGACCATGTTCTTGGTGCATGTCCACGCGGCAACTCCGGCCCCCTCATCGTGTCTCGGGCGGCCCGGGACGAACGAAGGCAGATTGGACATCGCTAGGCGAGTGGCTCCGGAGGTTCGCGCGCACGGTTAGTGCGCAGGTTCCGGTTCACCACGTCACAGTGGCAGGAAAGAATTATATATTCAGGCCCCGTACAGGTGCCTTGAGGTGATACGAATGGGTAGAGGAAGGCCCGCGATCTGCACAGGATGCGGATCATCCAAGTCAATCAGCAAAGGCGTTCGCAAGACCAAGACGATGGGTCTCCGCCGGCGCCGACGCTGCAAAGAATGCGGTCGTCGCTTCACGCCGAAACATCAGAAGCCGCTTGGCAACGCTGCGGCGATTGCGGAATCGCCTGACGAAGGTACGCATGGCCGCAGCGAGTAGCCGGTCAGCCCTGGTCGCGCTCGCATTCCGCTTGGCCGAGAGGGTTAGCCAGTTTGTGGCAAGGACGCGGCTGTTCTTCTATGAGGTCGCGCTTTCAAAGTACCCATGCCCACATTGCGGCGGATCGCTGGAGATGGTTGGCGAAAGTCGTTGCCGATGTCGCGCTTGTCGGCGCGACTTCGATCCGACTACCGCTTTCCAGCGGTGTTCGGCATGCGGCGGCCAGCCCAGGCTGCGTGTCCGGCGCTACGAGTGCTCAAAGTGCGGCGCCGAGGTGGTCTCCGCGTTCGTCTTCGACGGTCTGGTGTTCGACGCCGACTACTTCCGACGGAGGATGGCTGATCACCGCCGGCGGAAACGCGAGCGACGCGAACGCGTGCGCACTCTGCTGGCGGGAAGCCGATCGGCGGCACTTCTTTCAGATCCCTTGGACCTGGCGGCCGCACCTGGTCTGGCGGAGGCCTTGAATAGCCTGACAGCCGGGTGCAAAGCACCGCTTGGCTGGCAGCCGCGTAGTAGTTTCGACTTGGCGCGCTATCAGCGCCACATTCAAGCCCATGTCGGGGCGAACGCTCTCAGCCTGGATGAGATACCACGTCTGGGTGAAGACGCCCGTTTGGACCGCATATGGCGGTTTATCGCGATCATATACCTGGCCCATGCCGGCTTGGTGCAGCTCTGGCAGGAAGGCCAGAGTGTCATGGTGATACAACATGAAGCTGACCGAGAAGGACGCAACGTTTTTGGAGACATTGAAAGCTCTGATGGAGTCGAAGGACTTGTGGGTTGAGCTGCGGAGCGGGAGGCCAAGCTACATGGTTCTTCGGGGCACGTACGGCGACAAGGTCTACCGGACCTTTCGCATGACCCGCCAGGGCGTCCGCTGGCGATTCTGGCGTATATATAATGATATCTACGTTTCCGCGTTCGAAGCGATACTCTCCATCGAAAAGACCTTCGGCTCCCAGCTCCGGGAGCACGCAATCCGCATCAGCAAGGAACGGTACGCGTTGCGGCAGGAAGCCGTTAGGACTGGTCTTCAGAGCGCTGACGCTCTTCAAAGGGAGGAGACGTCCGGGCGCCGGAATTCAGCGTATCCGAACTCCGAGCGCCGGAACTCGCCTGGTGCCTAACGATGGCTGAGTCAACGAAGATCGAATTCCGGTACCGGCGGATCGGTCGAATTGATGACCTCACCGATATCGTGGTGATGCTCTTCCCTGGCAACAGGAACCAACAATACGCCGCCGCGCGAATTCTCATGGCACTCAGGGCGGCCAAGCAACCCATACCCACTTTGGCCGACCTTGAATGCCGTTTCAGCATCAGCAGGCGAACGCTCCAGCGCGCCCGTGCGAAGCTTGCCCGCCTCGGCGTGATCGAGCACGTCACCTGGATGAACAGCCGTTACGGTGGACAGCAGGGATGGAGGCTCTCGGGCCGGATGAGTTCATCGCTCCGGCAGTTGGCGGACAGGCTGGATGCGTGGCGAAGTGATGTCCGGCCGGAGCGGGGGGAGAAAGATGAGCAGTTGGTGGAATTGCTGGGATAGACCCGCAACAGCGCGGCGGTGCCGAAAGCTGCGCGGTTGATTACTTCCGGCTCGATCGGGCAAGTGCCAACCAGCGCGGCTGGGTTCGTGGCCCCTGTTCAACGAACGACATCCACGGGACGGGGGGTAGGTTCCCCGGCGCGTTTCACGGAATGGGTGTCCACTTCCCCTTCCCCCGTACTCGAACACGGGAATCGCAGGCGGTTGACAAGTGGCTACGGAGTCGAGTAGCCATCACGTGGCGACTGACCCACATTTGACCCACTCCATCTACCGAACAGATTGCGATTATTGACTGCAACCGGTACGGCGAGATCCGGGCGCCGGCGGGGCCACGTCTCACACAACGTCGTCCACAATCCACTGATGTTATCCAGCGTCATGACCCGCTAAGGAGCTGCGCCGAACACATCCTGAAGCCCTCCGTAGTCAAGCAGATCGGCGTCCTCGTCTGCATCGAAGTCAAAGACTTCACAACATGGAGCAAGTGGCCCTCCCACTGGTCCCGTCACGCAGGACACGAATGCTGCGAAGTCAAGGAGGTTCACTTCGCCGTCGGCGTCACGGTCGCCCAATTTTAGTATAGAGAACTCATCGCTCTCGTCGTAGATGCCCGAGGGATCATCGCAATCCTCTACGCGAATACGGTACGATAGGCCCGGCGAGAGCGTCGGAGGGATCTCCCAGCAATACATGCCGTTGTTTGTGACACACTCCGGCAGCGGCGGCACACCGGGAACCTCGCCCGCGTCGTCATAAAGGCGTATCATGACATTTTCCACGGTACCGCATGTTGCCCAACTAATGCACTCGGTCGTGTCGGTAAGCCAGCATTCGTCACCGCTCGGTTCCGTGACCGACACTGCCCCTCGGACAACGGAGACCGGCTCGGTTCTGAGAGCCGCGCTGTTGCAATCATCGATGCGAACGCATCGGATGTCCCCGCCGGCGCCAGGAGGACGACCGACTGCATATATATATCGACCTTCCGGCGTAGTGATGAACCGTTCGGTATCGAAGATGAAGCCGGAATTATCAATGTTGATGTTTTGAAGGGTGTTGCAGCGGAGGTCGTGCACCTGGATAAGGCCACCTTCCACCGAATACAACAGTCTCCCGTAGCGAAACGAGATTCGTGCGTTGTTGATTGCGCTGCAAGTACGAAACACTGACCCGCACGGCGGCTCGAACGCATCCGTACCTCCAGTACGCGAGAGCCAAATGCTCCCGTCAGCATCCACCGCTAATCCAGATGCCCATAGCGGCTGGTTCTGGTCGGGGGTCGGGTCGATCGTACAGTCGAACGTGCCGCACGTCGCGGGAAACGCATATATTCGATCATCCGGAACCGATAGGTCACGGGCCCACGTTAGAATTTTGTCGGAAAGATGGTCGTAGGCGGTGGGCGCAAACTCGGAGTGGTCGGGCTCACGGATTTCTCCGTATCCCACCTGGCAAGTCCACGTGGGGGGCCAACTGCCTAAACCCCAGATCGTAATGCGTGGCAAGGGTTGGTCGTCCCTGATGTAGAGTCTTTCCTGTGCGTCGATATCCATCCCGTGGATATATGGACTCATTTCCCCTGCGTCCGGGTTGGGGGGCGTGTATTCCGGAAGCAGAAACTCCGGAGGGACATATTCCGGTTGTGCGGCGTTCCAATCGTATCTAACGATCTTGTTTTGTTCCCAAGCCCTGGTAAGGACATACACGAAATCCGTGTCGTAGGCTAGGCCGCGGATTTCGCCCACCTCGCCCTCTCCCGGGCCCGTTTGTGCGAAGCGGACCATGTCATGCGATGACTGATCAAGATGGATCGCCTCGATTTCGACGGTGTATTCGCCCGGCGAGACCGGTTGGCCCTGGTCATCGAGTCCGTCCCACCAGTCCGTCCGGCAGCCGGCAGCGCGGTTGTGATCGGGCGCGATCGGTGCTACGATGTCCCGTACAGCCTGTCCGTCGCTGTTCTTGATCCAAATCGAGACCCTTGCGTCAACGTTGATGCAGTAATCGATCCGTGTGTCCCCGCACTCGGGAACAAAGGTCGGCGGCGATACCGCCAAGTCTTCAACAACGACAGCAGGGCATGGCGGCGGACACGGTGGGCAGGTATGGAACTCAAGAACGGCCTGTCCGGAGGCGTATTGCGGATGCGTGGCAACGGCGAGAAACGTGTAGCAATCGCAACCAAACTCCCAATTCGATGCCGGGACCGCCGGAGTTCCGTATTCCCAGTGTCCGCAGGAAACTGAAACCGGAGTAACGTATGGGTTAGGCGGAGTTATGTAAAGCTGAAGCTGGCAATCGCAGCACGGTTCTCCGTTGGGTAAGAATACGTCCCAGTAGAAACCTGGCACATCTCCGATTTCAAAGAGGTTTACGTCAGGGTTGCAATCGGGGGGGGAGCCGAATGGGTCGGCCGCGCAGAACTGGACGTCCAAACCACCCAGTGCTTCGACGGTCGGGCCAGCGGCTCCGCTCTCGTCAGGCCAATACAGATGCGTCGTCTGATCAGCGGCAAGGAAATGGAATCGGTGCGTGTAGGACCCCTCTGGGAGTTGCATAACGTGCCTGTAGAGCGCCCCGGTCTCGAAGCTGCCTTCCACATGATCCATTCCATAGAAGGTCCACGAACCTCCCCCGTCCGGGCTGATCTCGACGCGCCGCATAACCGGACCCTGCCCTGTGGGGTCCGTGTACGTAACTTCGAAGGTGAAGAGAGTCACGTCAGTGCCAGACGGCGGGTTGACCCATCCGTTTTCCAGAGCAGGTCCGGGAGGCTGGCACTCGTCCGGGACGCCGTCACCGTCAGCGTCCTCGCTGCCGCCAACAGCGATATCCTGCGCGTCAGGAAGGCCGTTCTGGTTACAATCCGGAGATGCTGATGACACCAGATCCCAACCCATCAGGTCCAGGGCACGGATATCGTTGGCCTCAATCGCTCCCGTCGTCCCGGCCGCGATGTTCGGGTCCATGATTCCGAAATGAAACAGTGGTTGGAGCTGATCATCTCGCCAGTGACTAGCTTGGCGGCCGTCTCCATTGAAAGCCCCCTCTGAAAACCGCAGGTCGACGGCTCCATCGAAACAGGCATGGGGAGGGGTGAAGTTCCCGGGGGCCAGGAGACGTGTCCCGTTGGTAAAGTTCGTGCCTCCTACGGCTGGCGACAGGCGCAGCAAATCGATCGGCGTGGGCGCGACTGCAAACGGCGGGCCACACTGTGGGTTGCAGCACGCTGGGTCGAGGTTGCAGTCGACAGAGTCCACGGCGCTTACGAAACCCAATGCATGAATCATTTCATGCGTTGCGATAGAGACGAAATCGTACTGGCCAGGAGAGATACCGTCGGAAGGGTCGAAATCAAACGGAAAGTTCGTGCTGAAGATGATCGAAGCGTCGGAAGAGGGGTTACACCCTAGCCCGAGTGCACGGCAATTCGCTGACGTCATAAGGAAATCCGGCGCTACTGAATATCCGGGAGGCACCTGGGCGCTAAACTGTGATAGAGTCGGTAGCAAGTCCAGAAAGTCGAGCTCATCCGATCCTGCGTCGCCGACCATGGCGTTGCGTACGGTGTCGAATGCGCCGATGAAGAACGTCGAACCCGTTGAGCCAAGCACCCCCGAGGGTAACGGGGCAAGGTCTGCATCGATCGTGACAGTTACTGGGTCGGTGATCAACCCTTCGAGCTGCCCCGCCGCAAGCTGCCAAGCGCCAAGAGCTTGCGGATTGCCTTGCAGTGTTGGTCCTGGGTTTAGGACAA
>JAJDDS010000721.1 GCA_029260195.1 Phycisphaerae bacterium | reverse complement strand
GAGCCGCGACCGTAAGGGAGCGGTAGCCCAGCGAATACACGCCCTCCGCACCGCCAACGAACCCGCATCCACCTCTTCTTAAACACTTCCTAAGTCCTTAGAAGCCATAAGATTGCGCCGAACGCCTCCCCAGTCCACCACCACTAGACCACGCGCTGTCGCTGAACACGGCAAATCGAATTGCGGAAAAGTTCGAATCGCGCGGGTTCACAAGTGTCACCGACGTCGATACAAGATGACCGCAGGCCCGCGTGATGCGCAAGCTGGTGGTCACGGCGATATCGTTCGCACCGGGTGGAATCTCCCAAACGGTGTCAGTCGCGTGGGGAACTGAGGACAGTTTGGCTTGCCTGCGTGCTGTTGGCGCGGTGCATGGCGACGGAGTGGACATGGTCGCCCTACGTTCAGACATACGAGTGCTCCTGATTGATGATCAGACGTTGGTACGTGAGGGGCTCGAAATGCACATCAGCGCCGAACCCTCCATGGAAGTAGTAGCCAGCGTAGAGAACTGCGGCGATGCGATTCGGCTCCTGCGCGGCGACCCGCCCGACATTGTATTGATCGAGGCGGATATTCCCTGCTGCGACGCGATGGTGACCATCGGTAAGTTCCGAGATCGCTGGTCCGGACTGCGCGTCGTCCTGATGGTGACAACGTTGCGCGATGTACTTGTTTCCCGCGCACAGTCGATCGCCGTCGACGCAATCGTGACAAAGTACGATTCGTTCTCCATGGTGCGCTCCGCGATACTCGGCGCCATGCAAGACCGGCGCGTATACTCACCTCTGATCTGGTCGCGCCTGGGGCATTCGAACACCCCCGGGAGCCGGTGGCCGAAAACCGACACCGGACCCCCAAAGCTTACCCGCCGCGAAATCGAAGTCCTCTGCCGCCTCGCCGCGGGACGCACCGTAAAGCAAACGGCGGAAGCACTCGGTCTAGCCGCGCCTACGATCGACAACCACAAGTCGCGAATCATGAAAAAACTCGACATCCACACAGGCATCGAATTGACTCGCTACGCCATCCGCGAGGGCGTGGTCACCCCATAACCCCACACCGCCCGACGCGCACGCCGAATTTGACAGGATGCGGCGTCGGCGATCGTCACCATACTTGTGGGCCAGACTTGGGCGATCCCAACACCGACCCCACGCCCAGCATGTCGAGATTCGTCAAGCTGACCGACGTCGCCTTGACACTGCCCACGCAGGCTGTCTAATGGACCGGCTATACGGTGTCCCGCGCACGGTGAGCCACACGCTTGGTTCCAAGCGTGGGTAGCGCGAACGGCGTGTCATCAGGCGTCTAGAGGCAGTTCCGATATGATCGAGGTCAAGAATCTCACAAAGCGATACGGGCCGATTCCCGCGATCGAAAACGTCTCGTTCTCGATCGATACCGAGTCCACGGGCAACATCATCGGCTTCCTCGGCCCCAATGGCGCAGGCAAGAGCACGACCATCCGCATCCTGACCTGCTATCAGCCAGCCACCAGCGGCGTCGCCACCGTAGCGGGGTACAACGTGTTCACGCAGTCGATGGACGTGCGCCGAAACATTGGCTATCTGCCCGAGAATGCGCCGCTCTACCCGGAAATGCGCGCCCGTGAATACCTGCATTTTCGCGGCAAGCTGCACGGCATGACCCGTCCCGATCGCGAGCAAGCCGTCAACCGCGTTACCGAGCGGTGTTGGCTGGGCGACTTCATTGATCGCCCCATCGGCCAGCTCTCTAAGGGCATGCGCCAACGCGTCGGATTGGCGGACGCCTTGCTGCACGACCCCAAGGTTCTCTTCCTCGACGAGCCGACCATCGGTCTGGATCCGACGCAGATTCGCGAGACGCGGCGATTGATCACCGAACTCGGTGAGCGTCACGTGGTCTTCCTCAGCTCGCACATCCTGCACGAGGTCGAACAGACCTGCACCCACACCATCATCATCGCCAACGGACGCGTGCTCGCCACTGGAACTCCCGCCGAGCTTCGCAGCCGGATCACCGCGGGGTCACGCCTGATTACCGAGATCAAAGGTGACCCGGAGCAGGTCGAATCCGGTCTCCGCGCGATCGGCGGCGTCGGCGCGATCGAACGCGAGGAGTCCAACGGCTGGAATCGGTTCACCATCGAAGCCACCGGCGACGGCGACATCCGCGATGAGGTGTTCCGGATCGTGTCGAGCAAGGGATGGACCCTCCGAGAGATGCGGCGCGAGGTCGCGTCGCTTGAGGACTTTTTCATCAAAATCACCGCGGAGCAGCGCGCCGCCCGCGGCTAGACAGGGTTGCACCACAGGAGTCGGAGTACCGAACCGATGCGAAACATCACCACACTCACCCAACGGGAACTCACCACGCAGTTCTACTCGTCAATCGCCTACATCGTGATCGCCATTTTCCTGCTTGTGTCTGGGATCTTCTTCGCCCGCGACAACTTCGTTCCCGGCGGCGAAGCTTCCGTCCGCGTCCTTCTGGGCAGCTACATGCCACTGCTCCTCGTCTTCATCCTGCCAATGCTCACCATGCGGATTCTCAGCGAGGAGTTTCGAGGCGGGACCATCGAGACCCTCATGACAGCCCCGGTGAATGATGCTGAGGTCATCGTCGGCAAGTTCCTCGGAGCATTCCTCTTCTACTTCGTCATGCTCCTCAGCACCTTGGTCTTTCCGATCATCGTTGCGAATTCCGGACCCCTCGACGTCGGACTGACGATGTCGACCTACATCGGCCTGCTCCTGATCGGAAGCCTCTACATCTCGGTCGGAGTGTTCTTCAGCGCCTGCACCCGCAATCAGGTAATCGCCGTGCTGTGCAGCTTCGTCTTCCTGGCGGTGTTCACTTTTCTCGCGCTATACCTGGCTGAGGACTGCGAAGGCGTCCTCCGCGTGATCCTGCAACATCTCTCCATCGTCTCGCACTACCAGGATTTCGCACGCGGACTGGTCGATACCAACCACGTTGTGTTCTTCCTATCATCCACCGCCTTGTTTCTGTTCCTCGGCACGAAGGTTTTGGAGTTTCGACGATGGCGGTAGCAACCCAACCGAAAAAAAACACGCCCAGCGCGCCGGCCAACCCCCCGACCCGGAATGAGGATTTCCAGGGACGGCATCTGCTCATCGGCGCGAACGTCCTGTTCAGCGTCCTGATGGCCGTCGCCATCGTCGGCATCATCCAGTGGGGTGCGTACTACAAAAGCGCCAAGGCCGATCTCACCGATCAAGGCGTCAACAGCCTCACCCCCGGGACCGAACGCCTCATCGGCGACCTGCCTGGCAACATCCGCCTCACCTCCACCTACTTCGAGACCGACATAGAGGAGGCCGACCAGTCCAAGTACCGCACCAAGATTCAGGATCTGCTGGCGCTCTACCAAAACGTCAACAAGTCGATGGTCGAGGTCGAACACTTCAACCCGCTCCGCGACCACGCCGAGCGCGAGAAGCTGCTCACGCGCGTCCGCAAGCTCGAAAAGTACGCTTCGCAATTCCAGCCGCACGAGGAACTCATCGGACGCTTCCAATCCGAACTCGTCGCATCCACGGGCACGCACATCCAGACGGAACTCGAACGAATCTTCGCCCTGACAGACGCCGCCACCGACGACGATGACAAAGATGAACTCGGGCAGATTCAATTGGTCCTCGAACGATGGCAACGCGAGTTCACGATGACTGCTCAGGACGTCGACGACGCCCTCAACACCCCCCAACCGCAGCACGGAGCAGCCAATTCCGCCGTGACCAGCCTGTGCAGCAACTTCGCCCGCGACC
>JAJDDS010000073.1 GCA_029260195.1 Phycisphaerae bacterium | reverse complement strand
CGCGTCGAAGAGCGGGCGCAGGTAAGGATTCACCTTGGCTTGGAGGTCTCCGGGCAGGTACCCGAGTTTCTCGCCAGCCTCAACCGCAGGGCGAGCGAGGACCAGTCGTTCGATTAGCTTGGATTTGAGCATGCTCAGGCCCACCGCGACCGCGAGGTACGTCTTCCCAGACCCGGCAGGCCCCAGACAGAAAGTCGCGTCGTTGGCGAAGATCGCGTCGATGTAGGCGGCTTGCCCAGGTGACTTGGGGTGGACCCGGGTGCTGCTGCCGAACAGCTCCACGTCGCTGTCACCGGTGGTTTTTACGTGATTCCCGCCCTGGACGATCGCCTCCTCGACATCCTCGTCCGTGAGCGTTACCCGGGTTCGCAGGAGCGATTGCATATACCCGATCGCGTCGGCGGCCTTTCGGATCCCGTCGGGATCACCGGCGAGGTGGATCGATCCGTCTCGCGCAGCCACACGCACATCGAACGCCGCGCGCACCGCGCGCAGATTGGCATCGGTCGCTCCGAACAGAGCGGCGCTTTTCGCGGTATCTTCGATAGTGATGCTAAGATCCAAAGTCGGCGTGCCCGCTCCGTCCGCCGATCGACCGCGCCATGGACGGCGCACAGGTCGCTCGATTCCGGAGCATTCTACACTACATTCCATACCCTTGTCAGAAGAAACCATGCAAGTGGCACTGCAAAAAGAGTCCCGTCTATCACGTCCAGGATGCCGCCCATTCCGGGAATAAGTCTTGATGAGTCCTTGACTTGCGCGCAGCGCTTGATGAGCGATTCGAAGAGGTCGCCGAGTTGAGAAGAAATGGACATGATGGCGGAGAAGGCGATCAATTGCCCGAGGTTCAGCTCGCCGAGGATGTACGTCACCTCGTTGGCCAGGCGGCGGTAATGGTCGAATGCGCCCAGACTTTCGCTCACGGGAGGCTCGACCAGTGACAGGCTGCGAATCGCCAGCCCGATCACGACGCTCCCGACAATCCCCCCGACAAACCCGGCCACCGACTTACCCGGACTGATCGCTGGGGCGAGTTTCCGCTTGCCCAGCGCTCTCCCCACGTACAGCGCACCGATGTCCGACGCGAACACCAATGCGAGAATCAGGAGCAGCGACCACGCCCCTGCCATCGGATGCGTAAGATTCGTGTCCACTCGCAACTGCACCGCGAAGGCCGGCAAGAACCCCATGTACAGCACGACAAACAGGGTGGCCGCCGCGTCGCCGACAGCCGTCGCCGAAACCCCGCGACGCAAGTGGACGATCATCGTCCCTAGCGCCGACAGCATCACCCAGGCGACCTGCCACTGAAGTCCCTCGACATCGGCGGGATGATCGCCCAGTATCTCACCGGCACACAACCACGGCGACAGCATCAACACCGCGCAGCAGACCGTCGCCCACGGCATGTTCGGACGGTGTCCGAGCAGTTTAAGCAGCCTGCCCAACTCGACCGCGCCCAGCAGGATCACGCACGTCAGTGCCGGCGGTATGACACTCCCGTGGCGGATTAATGACGCGAAGGCTGGGTGCCGGTCGGCGCCGTCCGCCAGTCCCGCGTCGACGGCGACGACCGTGACCAAGGCTAGAATCGCAATGCCGCCGTAGATGATTCGGTTCAGCAAACCGTCAGTCCTCCAAATCCGCCCGAGGCTTCGCGATCGTTATTCTCCCGTCGTCCTTCGGAGTTCCGTGTCCGTGAACAGGCGGACGTAGCTGTCATAGCGCTGGCGACAAATCGCCGCTTCGTCGACCGCGGCGAGGATCGCGCAGCCATCCTCGTGAATATGCGTGCAGTCGGCAAATCGGCAGTTGGGGACGTGCTCGACGAACTCGACGAAGAATTCTTCGAGTCGCTCCCTGGGTACCTGGGCGAGATCGAACGACCGAATGCCCGGCGTGTCGACCACATATCCACCGAAATCCAGCTTGAGCAAAGTGGCTCGCGTTGTGGTGTGCCTTCCCTTCGAGGTCTCCACGCTGATCGCCCCCACCTTCAAACCGAGACCGGGCTGCAAGGTGTTTAGTAGTGAGCTCTTGCCGACCCCGCTCTGTCCAGCCAGGACGGACTCCTTGTCGCGCAGCAGATCGCGCAGCGCGTCGACGCCACGTCCGTCGGTCGCGCAAGTCCCCAGCGTGTCGTAGCCCAGGGCGGCGTAGACCGACACGAACGCACCGACCTCCTCGTCGGACAGCAGATCGATCTTGTTCAGGCAGACGATCGGGGCGATCTGTCCGTGCAGCGCCGACACAATGTACCGGTCCACAAGGTGCGGTTTCGGAGCCTCGGCTGAAGCGACGATTAATACCTGATCGACGTTGGCGACGACGGTGTGCTCGCGCCGGTTGCTGACCCGTTTGAGTTCGCCGCGTCGGGGGGCGACGGACTCGATGACACCCTCCGTCTCCACTCCGTCACGCTCGTCGGCTGTGAAGCACACGCGATCCCCCACCGTGACCGCACCGCGGCCGATGGTGCTGCGTGTGCGTAGGACCCGCCGCACCGTGCAAGGCCACACCCGCGTCCCGTCGTCGACGTGGGCGATCAACCCGAAAAGTGTCACCACGGTTCCTTCGCGCTGATCGGGTGCCGCGTTGCCGCCCTCACCCTCGACGATCACCGTGCGTTTGCGCGACAGCGCCCCCTTGGCGGCTACGCGCTCGCCCGCGCGCGTGTCGCCCTCCTCCTTGGCGCCGCCGTCGGCGAATTGCGCCCAGTCTTTTTCGCGGGCTGGCTTGCCGCGGTTGGCGCGAAAGGCGACCCGGACCTTTCGCGCTCCCCCACCGCCTTGTTTCTTGCGACCTTTGGTCATCTTCGGCGATTGTCACGGAGTGGCCGCGCCGGTGTCAAGATTCGCGGGCGAATCGATCCTCGCCGCTTGATCTCGCGCAGCGACGGGAATAGAGTGCCGGGCGGTCTTTCTACCCCCCCCAGGAAAAGGAGTTTCCGCGTGTCCAACCACTTTGCCGACCGACTGACCGCCGCCATTAGCGCCAAGGGGTCACCGACCTGCGTTGGGATCGACCCCCGTTACGATCTACTGCCCGCGGACATCTCCGAACAGGCCGGCCTCAACGACCCGCATGATCCTGAATCCGTCGTCGACGCCATCGCTGAGTACTCCCGCCGCATCATCAGAATCGTCGCTCCGCTCGTCCCGGCCGTGAAGATCAACGCCGCCTTTTTCGAGCAGTACTACTGGGACGGCGTCGAGGCATACTATGAACTCGTCCAGGAAGCGCGATCTCGGGGGCTAATCGTCATAGGCGACGCCAAACGCGCTGACATCGGACACTCCGCCGAGATGTACGCCCGCGCCCATCTCCGCAAACCAGAAATGGACGGAATCGACGAAATGATGATCCCCGACGCGATCACCGTGAACCCCTATTTCGGATTCGACGGTGTTCGTCCCTTCATCGAAGCCGCCCGCCGCGACGACAAAGGCGTCATCGTCCTGGTCCAGACCAGCAACGAATCCTGCACCGAATTGCAGGGGCTCGAACTCGCCAGCGGTGGAACGCTCGTTGAACACGTCGGCCGGTTGGTCAACCAGTGGGCGGGGGACGCGGGGTTGCTGGGTGTTTGTGGATACAGCGCTGTCGGTGCCGTAGCCTCCCCGCGCGATGCGGCTTCCATGGCGAGACTCCGGGCGATGATGCCCAACTGCATCTTCCTGGTCCCCGGATTCGGTGCCCAGGGGCGCGGGGCGGAGGATGTGGCAGCCTGTTTCAAGGCCGACGGTACCGGCGCGATCGTTACGGCTTCACGCAGCGTCATCTACGCCTACGAGGACACGAAGTATCTCGAAATGTACGCGTCCGAATGGGAAAAGTGCGTCGAGCATGCCTGCAAGGATTTCGTCAAAGCCGTCGCCGACGTCGCGCAACCCTGACGCGCGCGTCGCCGGAAAACGCGTCGTCGTCATGGGACTCGGGCGCTTCGGCGGAGGTGTCGGTGCGACGCGATGGCTACATCGCCAAGGCGCCCGCGTTCTCGTGACCGATCTGGACACAGCCGACGCGCTAAGAGATTCCATCGACGAATTGGCTGACTGCCCCGTCGACTACCGCCTGGGCGAGCATCGCGAGTCCGATCTCGACGACGCCGACCTCGTCGTGGTCAGCCCGGCCGTCCCCAAAAATCGCAGCCCTTTTTTTCGCGCCGCGCGCGCGCGCGGTGTCGCTTGGACCACGGAAATCAACCTGTTTCTCGAAAGATGCCCCGCTCGCGTCGTCGGCGTCACGGGGTCGGGTGGTAAAAGCACTACGGCGGCCATGGTCGATGCGATTCTTCGCCACGCGACGAAGGATGCCCCGCACGCGGGGACGTGCTACCTGGGCGGAAACATCGGGCGATCGCTCCTGGGCGACATCGAGGGCATGACGCCAAACGACACCGTCGTGCTCGAATTATCCAGCTTCCAGCTCGAAGACCTGCCCCACATCGCGCGACGCCCCGACGTGGCGGTCTACGTCTCGGCCTGGCCGAATCATCTGGATCGACACCTGACGTACGAATCCTATCTGGACTGCAAGCTCAACATGATCCGCGATGCCGCGCCAGAAATCGCCGTGGTGGTCGGCGTCGACGAACCGAAAGCGCGCTCACTGATTGAATCCACCGCCCGGGCAAACAAGCTGCGTATTTCACCGGCGCGCGACGCGAACCCGGAAGTCGAACTGAACGTTCCCGGCGCCCACAACGCGCATAACGCCCGATGCGCGGGCGCCGCAGCGCGATCGCTGGGAATCCGCGACGCCGACATCCGCGCGGGATTGGCATCGTTCACTGGGTTACCCCACCGCCTGCAGTTCGTCCGACGCCTCGCGGGGGTCGACTACTACGACGACTCAAAAGCCACGTCGACCGGAGCGACCCTCATGGCACTCCGTGCATTTCACCAACCGGTGATCGCTCTGATCGGCGGTCAACGTCGCGACGGATCGCAGCAAACGCTTGTGGCTGCGCTCTGCAAATGCGCCCGAATGGTGATTTGTTTCGGCGACGTCGGTGGCGATGTGTTCCGCGATCTGCAACCGCACCGCCGGGCCGACGAAGCCCAAGCCTTCGCTTGCGTGTCAACACTTGAAGACGCGGTCACTGCGGCGCATCGCGCGGCGACTTTCGGGGATGTCGTTCTGCTGTCTCCAGGATTTCCCAGTTATGACGCATTCGCCAACTACGAGCGGCGGGGACGGGCATTCGCGTCCCGCGTGGCGGAACTGGGCTGATGCCGTTGCAGAACCCGCTGGCTCATGCGTGCGTCCCGCACGTCAGCCCACGATGGCCGCCGTGGCGTGAGTATCGACCACGAAGTACTTCCTTCGAAACCAGAAGGCCACGTTCACCAGCCCGATGAGCACCGGCACCTCGACCAGCGGCCCGATGACCGCCGCGAAGGCGACGCCCGAGCCAATGCCGAACACCGCTACCGCCACCGCGATGGCCAGTTCGAAGTTGTTGCTCGCGGCCGTGAACGCGATGGTGGTCGTCCTCGGATAACCGGCACCAATTCTCTTGCCCATCCAAAACGAGACCAGGAACATGATCACGAAGTAGATGCAGAGCGGAATGGCGATGCGGACGACGTCCATGGGGAGCTGCACGATGTACTCGCCTTTGAGCGAAAACATCACCAGGATTGTGCACAACAGCGCGATGAGCGTGATGGGCGAAATCTTCGGGATGAACTGGGTCTCGTACCACTCACGGCCCTTGAGCTTGAGCATCGCGAACCGCGTGAACATCCCGGCGAGAAACGGGATTCCCAGGTAGATGAACACGCTCCTGGCGATCTGCCCTATGGTGATCGCCACCACCGCGCCCCTCAGGCCGAATAGTGGCGGCAAGACGGTGATGAACAGCCAAGCGTATACGGAAAAGAACAGCACTTGAAAGATTGAGTTGAACGCCACCAAACCAGCCGCGTACTCCGTGTCGCCCTCGGCCAGCTCATTCCAGACGATGACCATGGCGATGCAGCGGGCAAGGCCGATCATGGTCAGCCCGACCATGTACTCAGGATAGTCGCTCAAGAAAAGCACGGCCAAGGCGAACATTAGGATTGGTCCGATAACCCAGTTCTGAACCAGCGACAGGCCCAGAATCTTGACGTTGCGGAACACGTCGCCGAGTTCCTCGTACTTCACCTTAGCCAGCGGCGGGTACATCATCAGAATCAGACCGATGGCAATCGGGATGTTCGTCGTGCCTACCTGAAACCGATTAATGAAACCCTCGACACCAGGAACAAAGTATCCGCCGCCCACGCCAACCGCCATCGCCAGAAAAATCCAGAGCGTCAAAAAGCGGTCGAGGAACGAGAGCCGCTTGCGCTCCTGAGAAGCACCGGACGCATAGCCACGCACCGTCATTGTCGCTCCAATAGCGTCGCCTCCGCGACGGTTCGCCTACTCACAGCAACCCCCCTGTCCGCTCCGAAGTCGATCAAGATCCACCTGCAGGACATCGATCTCCCGCAGACAGGATTTCACGCAGTTGATTAGTGTGCGTTCCAGTCCTTGCGCGTACCGCTTGATTCGGTAGTGCTTCCACTTTCCGTCCTGGCGGACGTCGACCAGCCCTTCCCGCCGCAGGTAGGCCAGGTGACGCGAGATCTTCGGTTGAATCTCATCCAGCACGGCGCACAGGTCGCAAACGCAGACCTCGCCCTCCTGCAGCAGATTGAGGATCCGAAGCCGAGTCGGGTCCGCGAAGGCCCGAAACAAGTCCTGTGTTGTCGCCAGGGTTGTCATATACGGATAAGCGTATGTATCCCGGGGCGGGCTGTCAAGGCCGTGGCGGACAACGGTCCGGGGCTTCACTGCTCACGGAGGTAGCCCGTGGGGAGCGGGACGACTGCCAGCCTACGTCCGGCTTGACGTCGTCAGGGACCTACCCTGGCGGTCCATTGACTGCGGGGTCACCATTGCTCTTGAGCTTTGGCGCGTCACTCCATTGGCTCAGACAACGGGGGACTCCGTTGGGCGCGACAGCGCTCATTTGAACGTCAGCCGAAGTTCGACAAAGAAAATCTGCGGAACCTCCGCGTCGTTTACAAACAGGGATGCACCCTCGAAGTGCGCCGAGTCGAGCGGATTTGTGACATCGATGGCCAGACCGCCGCGGTCATCCGCGAACTCGTATTCTCCGCGCAGGTCCAGCCGCCAATAGGAGTCTCTCGACGTGTGTATGAAAGGAATCGCCGGGATGGGCGCCCTTATGCCGTCGACGAAATACAGATGACTCGAAAGGTGCAGGTGCTCGGCGGCATCGTATCGCGTCCCAACCATGAACTTGTGTTCCGGTGAATCCATGAAATCCGCGGCCGTGTTGAACGCCGCCGGATGGCGCCAGTCAAGGTGTCGAAACGCGTAATTGCAGAGCAAGGTCACATTCTCGGACAGACCCGCGGTAGCCGTCGTAATCACCTCGACCTCCCAGGTTGAGCGTCCATTTCGGCGCGAATCGCCACTCGTCCCGCATGTACAGACCCACAGCGCCTGCATTGACCCGGTCCTTCGCCAGAAGGGCCGGATCCCGTGTCGTCCGGACGGTGAATGGCCACGCGCCGAGCGCCGGCCCGTCGAGCCACTGATCCGCTCACGGAACGCGGAACCACGCACTATGGAAGGCGCGGATGAACTTGGTCGACACCCACTCGACGTGATCCTGATGGACATGCCTGCACTACGCGCGCACTTGACCGGTAGCAAACGCCTCGAACGGTAGTCGTCCGTGCTGGGGAGCGCCGATGTGCGTCCACCACATCCCGACGATCCCCGCGCCAAACGAAGCCGATGACGCTAAGGTGTCGATGAACTATGATGCAACGAGTGGTCACACGCAGTCCCAATCGCAGCCTGTCGACAAGAAGTCGCCGGGGAACGTCCGCGACACTGGCCCTCGTTGGTGTCATTGCTTGGATCGTCACTGGATGTTCGTCGCCTTCGCTCGACCCTTCCGCTCCCGACGCCCCAACCGCGCTGTCCGGACTCGTGGTCAACGGTCTCACCCGATCCTTTGGAAACGAGACCCTTGAAATCACCGGCGACGTCCTGATCACCGGCGGAGGTTCGCTCCTGCTCGACGGAACCACCATCAACATCATCCAGGGCTTCGAGGAGGAGTTCGTCATCCGCCTCAGCGGGGACAGTCGGCTCGAAGTCAGAAACGCGCTCATTCGGGGAGTCGGCCATCAGACCGCGATCATCGCCGAGTCCGACGCGAGCGGAAGCCCGACCCTCGTCTTCACGAACTCCGTCTTCACGAACCACGCCGGTCTTCGTCCCTTCGGCGAGACCGTCGTCACGACTACCAACTCAGACATTGAAGAGGTTCAGGTCCATGACCGTGCCATCGTCAACGTAACGGGCGGCGAAGGACTTTACCCCGTCTTCTTTTTCGAGGACATCGATGGCGAACTCGCCGACCTCGTCGCCGGCCCCC
>JAJDDS010000720.1 GCA_029260195.1 Phycisphaerae bacterium | reverse complement strand
ACGCCCCGTCACTCGCCAAGACCGCCGCCGGCCCACAAGTCGCCCCCGTCCGCCGCCACGCCGGCCCAGCGCGGTCAAAAACTTCAATACAAATCCGCGCTGTGAGATATGCGGGTTAGAACGTGTTTACGAAGCGCGATTTCTGAACAGAGCCGCGACCGTAAGGGAGAGGTAGCCCAAGTTGAACAGTTCTGTCCGGATTTGGATTTCTCTGCGGTTCGAATCGCATCTTGTGCGGTGTGCGTGGGGTGTTGGCGGGCCGTAGGCCGTGTAGTCACGACCTCGTCGTGTCCAAATAGACGAACGCGCGTTCGTTTGTCATGATAGACGTTACAACTCACTCTCCGAATGTGGAAGAATCGCGTTCATGAACACACTGCAACCCTGGCAATTCCTTCTCGTGACTCTGGCTGGCTGAATCAACCGGCAGAGCAGGACGTGATCGCCTACGTTCAGGAGCAGGACCGGATCCTGAAAAGAAGACTCATGGGTAAGCGAATACGGTTCACCGACGATGAGCGGAGACGCTTGGCGGGCCAAGGGAAGCTCCTGGGACGGAACGTCCTCCGCGAGGTCGCGTCGATCGTGACGCCGGACACGATCTTCGCGTGGCATTGGAAACCGATCGCTCAGAAGTGGGACCACAGTGGGAAACGAGGGCCGGGCCGCCCGCGTGTTGGGGAGGAGATCGCCGAACTGACGGTGCGCATGGCGAAGGAGAATCCTGGGTGGGGCTTCACGACGATTATGGAAGCTCTCGCCAATCTGGGCTGTGAAGTTGCCCGAGGGACGGTTTCCAACATTCTGAAAACGCACGGCATCGAACCCGCTCCGGAGCGCAGCAAGCGTATGCCGTGGTCGACCTTTCTCAAGGCACATTGGAACTCGATGGCCGCTACTGACCTGTTTACGGAGATGGTGTTCCCGATGCCTGTGACGATTCCGACGATGACGGCGTCAACGACCATACCGACAATTGTCCGGATGACGACAATTGGAGTCAGAGCGACGACGATGACGATGGCGTCGGCGACGCCTGTGATGGCTGTCCCGATGACCCAGACAAGGGTGACGAGGGCGCTTGCGGTGTGCTGGACGTGGATGCCGACGGTGACGGCGAACTAGATTGCAATGACGCATGCCCTGACGACGCCGAAAAGACACACCCCGGTCTGTGCGGGTGCGACCTATCCGACACGGGCCCCGACGCCGACGACAATGGTACGCCCGACTGTGCCGACGATTGCCCCGGCGATGCGGAGAACGGCGGCGAAGCGTCTATTGGGCGTCACTCTTGTTTGATTTGCATAGGTCATCGTGCACTGCTCCTGGGTTCCGCCGGCGGCCTCCCGGCCCCACGTCCCTTGAATAAAACTAACCGCTGGACGCAAGCTGAAACGCGCCAAAATCAGTGAAATCAACATCATTGTCGGCGTCGAAATCAAAAACACTACAACCCGGTGGTACGCCGTCACCTCCGGTCCCGGTCACGCAGTCGAGGAACAGCGCGAAGTCGAACAGGTCCACGTCACCGTCACCGTCGCCGTCACCGGGGATGGAGCCCGCGCCGACATCGAGCGGCGCGATACGAATCCTGGGCGCGTTGTGGGGCATGTCGGACCACGTTGAAAACGCCATCAACGAATCGCCGCCGGGACCGGAAGCGAGGGAGGCTTCGCCGTACAGGTCGTCGAACGGAACAGCGTGAATCAACTCATCCTCGACCATCACCTCACCGTCGGCTGAGAGCTGTTTCATGTAGTAGCCGGGAGGATCCACCGCCCTCTTGTAGTACGGAATGACAAAAGTATCGTCGCTAGCCACGACATCGATGTGTGGATACGTCTGCGTTTCGAGCGTCATGACGTCGCCCATGGGTTGCCCGTTGGTGGCGACGCGAACGGCTTGCACGCTCGAGCTGGATGGAATGCCCCGGCGCCAGACGACGAGATACGATTGGCCGTTGTAAGCGACTCGCGAGTGTCCGAGGTTAATCTCCGAGGTGTACAGCAGGGTCGTGCCCTGGATCTGTCCTTCGTTTCCGACACGGGTGGCTTTTAGGAATTGGGTGGTGTTGACGATGATCATCCACGTCACCAGAAAACCATTGCCGTCGGACGCGACGTGAAATCCGGTGTTGAAGGTGAAGCTCTGCGTAGCGATCGGCAGCGCGGTGGGCGTTTGCACGACTCCGTCGAGGCCGACGAGTTTGCCGAGAATACCGGTCGTACTTCCGGTACCGTAGTTGTTGTGATAGACGACCAGGTACTTCTCTCCGTTGAACGCGACGCGCGGGCGAATGAGCGTGCCATTCGGAATCGGCGCGGCGATGGTGAACCCGTCGGGGTCCAGCACGGTCCCGTCGGGCAGGATGCGGGCCCCGCGAACGACGTTGGTGCTGAAACCGCCGTACTCATACACCACGAAGTACTGCCCACCCCCGTAGATGAGTTGAGGCGCCTTCTCGCGGTTGAGGTCGTTGGCGATGAGAAAGGCCGGATCGTCGAGGACAACACCCTCGGGCGTAACCCGTGCTCCGTAAAGGTCGGCCTTGTACCCGTCGAACGGACCGTTGCGCCAGTCCTCCCACACCACCAGGTAGTTCTCGCCGTCGAACGCGGTGGCGGTCGAGATCTGCCACGACGCGGACGGCGACAGCAGCTTGGGCACGAAGCCGACGGGGCCGCCGTCGGCTGGGATGAACTTGCCGTAGATCGAGTAATCGCCCGCGCTGCCGTCGCGACTGTCCTCCCACGAAGCGAAGTAGTTGACGCCGTCAGTGGCCAGCCCGCCGCCGCCCTGATCCGCGCCTTGCATCAGTTCGATCGGAAAGACCTCACCCGAAGGAACGCCGTCCGATTCGACGAATCGACCCCACAGGTCGCGAATGTTCGCGGCGAGCGGCTCTGGTGTGTAGATCAGCACCATGTAGCGCGTCCCGTCGAATTCAATCGCTCCGGGGCCGGATATCCCGTGCTCCGCAACCGTCGTCAGGTTCTGGAACGTGTCGATGGTCATGGTCTCGGGACTGAGGATGCCGCCGCCGGCGTTCGAGAATGACGGGTTGTCTAGTTCGGTCCAGGCGACCATGAAGTCCACGCCGTCGCTGGCGATGTCACCCCAAAGCGCCGCGAAACTCGTGAGTTGCACGCCGCCGGGATCCAAACACTGGCCCTGGGGCGTGACGCGGGACGCTCGCGTGAACTCGTTTTCCAACCAGATGACCATGAACACGCCCGACCCGAACGCGATGCGCGGGTGCTGCAGAAAGAACGGCGACCCGCCCTGTGGGCGCACCACGATCGGGTCGGTATCGATCACCGTGCCGTCGCCGGACACACGCTTGGCGTCCACCCGCGCGAAGTTGGCGTTGGGAACCGCGTAGGTAACTAGAAACTGATCCCCGTCGCTGGCGACGTCGTGGGAGAGGGCGGTATTGAGGCCCGAGTCGATGACGATCGGCTCCGAATCGAGGATGGTCCCGTCCGCGGCGATACGTAGCCCCACGAGCGACCTCGTACCGCCGTTCTGCGGCGCCTCGTTCCAGACCACCAGAAATACCGAGCCGTTCCACGCGACCCGCGTATGACCGATCGCGTTGATTTCCCAGTTGCGTTGGAGCACCAGGCTTCCCTCGAACAGCACATCACCCTCGGTTGTGGTAAGCTGCGCGTACGGGTCATACCCGAGCCCGAACGATCCGCCAGTCCGGAGATCGGTCCATGCCGTCAGGTACACGCCATCCCCGTACGCCACATCCGGAGTGTATTGAGCGCCGAACGAAGCGTGGTAGGTCGCCTCCGTTTCGATGACGAAAGGCTCTGCCGCGTAGCTAGACTGCGTGACAAACGCAATGACCGCCATCATCGCGACCGCCCGTCGTGGTGTCGTTGTCCAATCGCACTGCATGGTTCGTTGCCTCCACAATTGTGGTTATGTTACGTAGTGTGAGCGAGCCGCGGACTTCAGTCCGCGCGGACGTCCGCGCCGGATGAATCCCGCGGCTCGCGCGAATTCTCTCACGGGGCTCCGGTGAATAGGACTTGCAACGCTCCAACGTCCGCTAGGTCCACGTCGTCGTCGAAATCGAGGTCGAACGCCTCGCATCCCTCCGGCACGCCGCCGGCGGGACCGGTGATGCAGCCCAGATAGGCTGCGAAATCGAACACGTCCACATCGCCGTCACCGTCCGCGTCACCGTTGGCCAGGGGTCGCGGCAACAGCGTGGCCACTCCCTCGGTCATGGCGACGACCCACAACCGGCCGGTCGCGTCGAACGCAGCGGGTCCCAGTTGGTAATGCGGTAGAGGCGAATTCTCGTACGTGTGTACGGTCCAATCAGACGGGTTGTCGATATCCCCGTCGATGATGACCACGCCGTTGGGGAATGGCGTGGCCGCACCGAACTCGTGACAACTCAAACCCAGCATTCCATCGGGACGGATGTCGACCCCCTGAATCTGCAGGGCCGGTAACGGCGAGTTGCCGGTGTGGTAACGCGTGTTGGTTGTTCCGTCGAAACGGACCAGTCCGACGTCGGTCCCCAGCCAGACTTGGTCCTGTGGGTCGATGGCGATGGACGTGTTCTCGCTCCAGGTCCAGTTGGGCGTGTTCCCGGCGTTCCACGTGGTCCAGACCTCGCCGTCCCAGCGCCGCAGCTCCATCTGACCGACCACCCACATGTTGCCCGCGTGGTCGGTCACGATCTCGCGGAGCGGGGACGTGATCGAATGCAGCACCCAGTTTTCGTTTTCGAAGCGGTACAGCGAAGCCCCACCCCCGGCCCAGAGCACACCGTGGACATCCTCGCCGAACATCCTAAACGTCAGTATGATATGCCAATAAGTCGAAGTTTCCCCGTCCCAACGCAAGATGCCGTTCGTGCCGACCCAGAGGTTCCCGTGGCTGTCCTCGTAGGCGCCGCTCGCCCCGTCGGCGAGCGGTAGCCACGGGTTGTTGGGGTTGTGCGAACCCAGATTGAACCAGCTATCCGCATCCCAGCGCGAGACGCCGGCTTCACCGCTTGTCACCAGCATGTGTCCGTCTCGACCCGTGGCAACCGTCTCGGTGAAGTAGTGCGGCAGCCCGGAGTTGTAGGTGTTCAGCGCCTCGACCCAGTCACCGGAGGCGTCGTGGTGACGCACCGCGCCGATCGACGCTGCCCAGACGTCGCCGCTGTTCGGATCCGGCGCAACTGACTGCAATTGCGCCGTGACCAGCGCGTAAAGAAACCACGACTCCCCACTGTCGGGCGTGAAGACGATGAGTCCGTTGCTGCCGACCCAGACTTTTCCGTCCGCGCCGATCGCGAGACTGTCCGACGAACCGACCTCGGGATAGGGCGTGAAGTTCGCGCCGTCGTATTTGTAGAGGTAAACCGAGTTCAACCAGATGTTGCCCTCAAGATCGACGGCGATCTTCTGGACCGATCCGATGATGTTGTCACCGAGCAGTGTCCAGCTTTCCCCGTCATAGCGCGCCACGCCGCTCTGGACGGAGTTGCCCACCCAAACGTGGTCGTTCGCGTCGACGACGACATGGGACAAATCAGTCCACGGCGCGGACCAGGGCAGGTCGCCCGGTACGGAGAAGCTCCGCCACGTCTGCCCGTCATACTCGAAGAGCGCCGACGGGCTGTTGGTACTATCGCTGTTGTTGATCCAGAGATCCCCCTCGGAATCCACTGCGAGGTTGCGGATGCCGTTGTGGTTAAGCGGCGAGTTGGCGGTCGTGAACACGGTCCAGGTCTCCCCGACCAGCCTAGCCAACCCGCCGTCGGTCGCAAACCACACCACACCCCCCGGAGCGAACGCAACATCGTTGACCTTCGACGAGGGGAGGGGCGTTTCCCAGTTCGCGTAGTTGGTCCAGCCCTTCGTGACCAGGTCATAGACCCCGATCCCGCCCTCATTCCAAAAAGGCCAGCGTGCGCTAACCCAAAGTCGACCGTCCGGACCGAACTCGGCGAAGTGCACCAGCTCGCCGGGCACGCCCGTGTTGGTGGGCTTGAGGATTTTCCAATCCACGTCTCCGGCGCCCGCGCACATCGCCGGCAACGCCACCACCAACATGATGCCGAAAGAGGCGGCGAGGCGTCTGTTCTGCGTCACTCTCGTTGGATTCTCATACGTCATCGTGTACTGCTCCTGGGTTTCGCCAACGGCCGCTCCGCGGCATGGACCACGGACAGAACTAACCACTGAACGTAAGCTGAAACGCGCCCAGATCGTTGAAATCAACATCATTGTCGGCGTCAAAATCGAGAACATCACAGCCCGGCGGGACGCCGTCGCCTCCGGGCCCGGTCACGCAGTCGAGGAACATCGCGAAGTCGAACACGTCCACATCACCATCGCCGTCGGCATCGCCGGGAACCGAAGTACTGGCACACGCCGGTCCGGCCAGCGTCAACGTGTAATCCAGTCCTTGGTCGCCGAATTCAGCCACGCGAATGAGATAGGTCAGACCGGCAGTAGCGTCAAACGACACCCTCGGTTTGCCCCCGCAACTGAAGTCGTCACAAACGAGTTCGTTGTCGGGCGTGCCGGGGCACCCGGTGTGAACTGACAAGATGTTGCTGAAGAAGGTAGCACAGGTATCGACGATCACAGTGCCGTCGGTACTGGGCGTATAGGCGTACCAAACATCCGCAGTCCCATTGGGCGTGACAAGACAGCTCGATAATCCGTCATTATTGGTCGCGCCGACAGTCGACCCCATCACGGTACCCGGGCAGAGCTCGACGGCAACGATGCAGAGATCGGAGACAGCGTCGCAGGCGTCGCCGATGCCGTCGCCGTCGCCGTCGGCTTGATCGGGATTGGGTACATCCGGACAATTGTCCGAGACGTCCAAGATGCCGTCGCCGTCGCTGTCGGCCTCCGGATCGAACGGAACGTCGAGCGCGTAAAGATAGCCATAGTCATTCACCGCGCCCAGGAACCCCCCCGTGAAGTAGGTTGTCTGGCTGTCCGCGGCAAACGTCGGAGGCGATGAAGACTCCTGGTTCGCGCCGTTTTCCGGCGGCAACTCGAAATGCCAGTTCAGCGCGCCGGCGGCGGTGTCGTAGCCCCTCGTCCAGCCCGGGTTGCCGAAGCCGCTGGTCCCGATGGCCACGAGGATGGACTCGTCGGGCGCGACGGCAAGCCTGTGCAGCATGTCGGACGATTCCGGCGCCAGCCAGACGGTGTCCCCGTTGGCGTCGAACGCCCACAGCCCGACGCCGAGCCACTTGCCGGCGTACCCGGTGCCCGAGGCCCCCATGCTCGGCTGCAGAACCGAGTTGGAGCCACCGGGATGGGTCGCGACCCAGTCCGGGTCGCCGTCCGGTGTCACGGCGACGACGCCGGATCCGGCATGGCCGAGCATGAGACGGCCGATGGAATCCAGGATGGGGAGGCCGTTCGCGGAAACGCCCACGTCGCCGCCGTCCCAAAGCAGATTGCCGTTGCCGGCGTCGAAGGCGTGGAAGGCGAGCGGGCCGCTGGCGTTGAATTGCCAACTGGCATAGAAGCGGTCGGGGCCGAAGGTGATCTCGGAATTGCCACCCGCGAAACTGAAGAACTGGACGTTGGAGAACAACACGTTGTTGTCGGGGTCGAGCGCGAAGACGCCGAGGCCCTCACCGCTGGTCGTGTCCTGGACGGCGTAAATGTTGCCGTCGGGGCCGACCGACGGACCGGCCAACAGATTGTTACCCGGGGTGGAGATGCGCTCCCACCGGAGTGTTCCGTCGGGGTTGAAGGACTTGACGATTCTCCCGCTCAGCCCTTCGCTGAGGCTGCCGCCGGTGTAGATCGTGCCATCGGCGCCGAGGGAGATCGGGCGACCGCCGCCGGCTCCCTGCGCCGCCCACAGTAGACCTCCATCGGGGCTCAACGCGAATAGGTTGTTCAGGTCACTGGTGTAAACCGTTCCGTTTGGCGCGACGGTAATGAACTGCAACACGGTTTGCTCATCAGTCTGGAACCGCCACTGGACACGACCGTCCTGCTGCCGCAGGGTGACGTCGAGGATCTGAGTATTGCTCGGCCCGCCGGGTGTCACAACACGGACCGTATCGGATCCGAGCGTCGCCTGTTCGGGGACGTAGGCGTGAATCTCCGTATTCGTCCAGCGGGTAACGATGGCGCCGAGTTCGTCGATCAGCACCTGACCATCACCCTGCGTGCTGCCGAAGTCTTGGCCGAAGATCAGCAATCGGCCACTCCTGTTCACCGTCGAGTCGGAAAGACTGGTGATCTGCGGTGCACCGACCGCTGGCTCACCCGCGGTCACGGTAGCCACTACGGCGAACAAACAGACATTAATGCTGATCCGTACTCTCGTGAATGCGTCAAGCGTCATCGTCAAAACTCCAAGTAGGGGGTGTAGC
>JAJDDS010000719.1 GCA_029260195.1 Phycisphaerae bacterium | reverse complement strand
GCGCGGAACTCGATGCTGAACACAAACAGCTTACCGACCGCGTGGAGAGGGTGGGCGCGGACGAGAAAGAACTCGACGCCGTGCGGCAGCGGATTCACGGAGAGGGGGAACGCCTCGAAGCTCAGTCCGCCGAACTCGAACGCATGCGGAAATCGCTTGAGCAACAGCGTTTGCAGGCTGAGCAGGCGGAGGAACGCTCGAAGGCTGACCGCACAGCATCAGACGAGGAGCACACGCGACTGCGGGGCCAGTTGGACGCCGCCAATCGAACCGCAATCAGCCTCGCCGAAGAAAAATACGCGCTGCTCGAACGAACGAAAACGCTCGAGGACCAGATCCAGGACCACCAGGAACAGGCCGTCGCCGAGAAAGCAACCGAACGCGACCAAGACGCCGCCCTCACGCAGCGAAAGGCGGAACTCGACACGCGGGAACAAACGCTTGCGACTACCCGCACTGAACTCGAAGGCGAGCGCCAGGACCTCGATGAGTGGCGGCAGAACCTCGAAGAGCACCGGCGATCGCTGGATGAGTTTCGCGAGTCATTGGAGAAGGAGGCCACAATGCCCGCCGCCGCCCAACCCACTGTTCGGGTCGAGGCGGACGCCGCAGCCGAGGGTGCCGATGTCTCCGACAACGCCGTCATCGCGCCAACCAACGACGCCACGCCGACGTCGGATTCGCCGGAAGTCGATGCGATGCCCGATGAACCGCCGGCCGCCGAACAGGGCGAGACCATCAACATCGAGGAACTCGATCCCGCGATCCAGAAACGGCTGCGCATGCTACGCCGCATAAAGAGCCCGAACATGAGCGACGCGGACCTGCTCAAACTTATCGAGAATGAGGCGGAGCGACCCCCCGCCGAAGAGCCGAAGAAGAAGAAGGGTTGGTGGAGTCGATAGTACGCGATCCGCCCCCGTTCCGACCCCGCCGCGCGAGCACCGGGGGCGTTCCGCGCTGCCCACGACGCCCCCGCGAATCCTTCAACGCGTCGGACCGATCAACGATCCGACTTCGGATCGCCCGTGAAGGCAGCCGCTTCGTTGTCGCGCGACTCGCCGGCGCCTTCGCGCGTCACGGCCGACCCCAACTCCGGCAACGCCGCCCGCACGACCTCCGCGACGACGTCGTGGCCGATCGGCGTCCAGTGTTGGTCGTACGTGTAGTAAACCTGTTCCCCAGCCGCCGCCCGCTCCCGCAGCGCTTCCGTCGCCCCAACGAACACCACGTCCCGCGCCGCGCACCACGCCTCCACAACCCGTTCCATGCTGTCCAGCCGGTCGAAGAGGAGGTGCGCGAATTCACCCGCCTCCGGAAGTTGCTTCGCGCGCAGGCCTGCGAACGCACGCAACTGGTCCGCGCTCACCCGGTCCCGCGCCAGCGGAAGTATGACATGCGCCTTCGTCGGCGCGTACACCACAATCAATCTCGCTCCAACTCGGTCACACGCCAGCTTGATCTCCGACAAGGCCCCGGCTGCGCGAGACCACTCCCCGCTCGCCGCGAAAGCCCCCACCTCCCACCGACTTGTCAGAAGCTGCTTCGGCGCGAAGGCGTAGTACCGGGCGGCTTCCCCCCGCGGCACACCCAGCGGAAGCCACGAAAGCACCCCGAGCCCATCGAACGGTCGCCGTGATCCGATCGGACCGAACCATTTGACGAACGCGCGATCAACCGCCGACCGTACCGGCGACTGCTTGATGTACGACTTCACCCGCCGCGACCAGCTTCGTTCCCCTCCGCCGCCATCTCCCTTTTCGCCCGACGTCCGAAAATCGTTCCCCTCGTATAGCATGCACAGCACGATCGACGGCGACAGTGGCAGACCATACTGATCCAGAGCCGCCAGATAGTGCGCGGGAGCGTATCCGGACATCCCCAGATTGTAGATGGAAGCTCCGGTCCCCTCGGCAAGCAGTACCGGCCAGGCGTGTTCGTCCGACACCTTCGACCCCTCCGCGAACGAGTCGCCCAGCACCACCACATCCGCCCGATCCACCGTCGCCCGATTGCGAAATCCCCGTTCGTCGGTCCGATAAGCACACTCGACCACACCGAACCCGCCCGCCGCGTTGGGGTACGTGCGCGCCGCCGTCGGGCGATCCTCGAAGTGCCTCGAGAACGACACCGCAGCCGGGCGGTGATAGGCAACCGAATCGAATATGTACGATTCGTCCACAGCCGATCGGGCTGCGAAATCGAGCAGCGCCACCCCCGGCGCCAAGAAAAGTGCCGTCGCCACGACCTGGAACCACCGCCTCTTGTATTTCTCGCCCCGACCCTGGTCCACGTATAGGCCGACGGCCGAGATCACCAAGACGGCGACATTTAACGCGAAGTGCTCGCGGGAGTATCGGCCCAGCAGCGTGTGCTTGTCGCGGGCAACCTGCTCCACGACGTCACTGGGAATCCCCCAAAGCGCAATGTTCGCCAGGAGGACGACTGCGAGAACTATTTTCTGCCTCGGATTCATCGCCCGCGTCCCATCACACACACCGATAACCCAGGGAACATGTTACCGTCCGTCCATCTGACACGCCAGTGCGGCGGGCGGAGCATCTCTGCGGCCCGAATTTTCGACAGACGGCGTCCCGACGCGTCGATACTTCGGTAGCGATTCTTTCGGGCACGTGGTCGCCAGCGCGCGTCGCTCAGGTCACTGACACGCGATGCGGCAGGATGGCGCGACTGCCCCGCCGCATGGTGTCGCCATGGTTAATGCGTCGCGAATTCGCGATCGTTCGTCACGACGAACGGTCGCACCGGCGGTGCGGGGGATGGGAATGACTGACTGTACGGGCAAGAGAGTGCTCAGTGTGGGGTGCGGACACGCATCCGACTTGTGGATGATCCAATCGCCCGCCGAGCGCATCAATGCCCCGACGATCGACGTGGCGATCGAGGCGTTCCGAAACTTCGGGCCGTTTGATCTGATCGTTGTGTCGCCGAGCTCGGATTCGGACCGGCTTCATGAGTCCGCCGCCGAAATGCGGAAACTCGCGCCTCACGTTCCGCTCATCGTACTGCCGATTTCCGAGCCGTCGCACCGTCCGGACAGCCCGCCGTCGGGACGCGCACCGGACGGTTACGCGAACCCGTCCGATGCGTCTGGCCCCTGCATCCGTGACTCCGGGGGAGAACCACACCGCCGAGGACCCGCCGGGCCACGTGTCCTCGTTGTCGACGACGATCGGTTCGCCGTCCGTCTGATCGAACGCACACTTGAGAACGCCGGTTACGAAGTCTTGACCGCGGGTGACGGGGTCGAGGGACTTCGCGTCCTTCAGGACGAGGGCGCTCAGATCATTGTCTCCGACTGGATGATGCCCGCCATGGACGGCCTCGATTTCTGTCGCGCCATCCGATCCAACGAGTCCCTCGGGTTCATCTACTTCATGATTCTCACCGCCAAGTCCGAGAAGGGCAGACTTGAAGAAGCCTTCGGGGCCGGCGCCGACGACTACCTCACCAAACCCTGCGATCGCGGCGAGTTGCTACTGCGCATGCGCGCCGCCAGTCGTATCGCGCAACTCGAATCCGATACCGCCAAACGAGAACGCGTCATATGCAAGACCAACGCCGAAATGGCCATTCTCAACGACAAGCTGCGCCGGCTGGCGGTATCCGATGAACTAACCGGACTGGGCAACCGCCGATTGGCCATGCAGAAACTCGACGAACTCTGGAACGTCGCCGACCGTTACGAACTGGCGCTTTCGATCATCTCGCTCGATATCGATCGGTTCAAGAGCGTCAATGACACCTACGGGCACGACGCCGGCGACGTCGTGCTCAAAGCCATCGCCGACGAAATCTCGAAAGCGGTTCGAAACACCGATGTCGTTGCACGCGTCGGCGGGGAGGAGTTCCTCGTGATCGCGCCGGGCACGGGCATCGAAGGCGCGAGTGGTTTCGCGGAACGCATTCGCGAACGAGTGGAATCTTCAAGAATCGAGACGGGGAGCGGCACGCTTCGTGTCACCGTCAGTCTCGGGCTCGCTTCGAAAACGGACGCCGTTTCAGGCACCGAGGCGCTACTCAAGTACGCCGATCTCGCCCTCTACACATCCAAGGACGCCGGGCGCAACCGTTGGACCGTCGCTGACGAAGAACTTATCGCGTCAGCGAATTGCGCGCCCGCCACCGGCGGAACCGTCGCCGCGACCTGACTCTCCAAGCGCCGCATAAAGCTCCGAAATTATCCCGTCCGCCACCAGAAACCCCGCCCGGGTCAGAGCGATGCGCTCACGATCCACCGTCAGCAACCCCGACTCCGAGAAGCGGGAGAGCTCCGGCGCCAGCGCCGACAACGCGTCGATCCCCGTTTGCCGCGTGAATCGTCCCACATTCAGCCCCTCCATCTGACGAAGCTGCATCATGATCGTCTCCCCCGCCAACGCCACGCCCGAGACCCGCTCGCGCGTCAACACCGCCTCTCCGCGCTCCTCGATGCCCGCCACGTACCGACCGATGTCCGCCACGTTCTTGTATCGCTCGCCATTCAAGTAACCCGCAGCCGATGGCCCCACTCCGATGTACGGATCGTTCCGCCAGTACGCGACGTTGTGCGCGCAACGCTCCCCCAGCCGGGCGAAGTTGCTGATCTCGTACTGCTCGTACCCAGCCGCTGCCAGCCGGTCGATCGCGTGCGTGTACATGTCCGCTTCCAACTCCTCGTCGCACCGCGTCACGCGCCCCGCTCCCATCTGCGCCGTAAGCCGCGTCCCCGCCTCGTACGTCAGCCCGTAGCAAGAAATGTGATCCACACACAACGCGATCGTTCGATCCAGCGAGTTCGACCAACTCGCCAGCGTCTGCCCTGGAATCCCAAAAATCAGGTCTAAGTTGATCCGACGAATCCCATGCCGCCGCGCCATCAGCACACCCGGCGCGATGTCGTCGGGCGAATGCAAACGTTCCAGTTGCGCCAACTCGTCGACAGACCAGCTCTGCGCCCCCATCGAGAGACGATCCACGCCGGCCCCGGTGAGTACCGACAGCTTGGCGTCGTCGATTGTGGCTGGATTCGCCTCTACCGTGAATTCCGACACCTCACCGCCCGAAGCAACCTCGCCCAGCGCGTCGAACAGGCAACGCAGGTCGCCGAGCGGCAGCAGCGTCGGCGTGCCCCCGCCAACGAAGATCGTACGAATCGCGCCGGACGCCGATCGCTTCCGCGAACGCAGTTCGGACACGACGCACCGGACGAGTGGTCCAGTCTCCCGCCCTTCCAATAGCGGCACCGAGTAGAAATCGCAGTACCCGCACTTCGTTTCGCAGAACGGAACGTGGACATAGAGCCCGCACGTCGACGCAGTGTCGCGCCACCATGCCGCCTCAACGGGCAGTTGATCGGCGTCGTCTCGCACCATGGATCGGTCGTCTCCTCCGTTTCTCCCACAAATACCCCCCCAGGCTAACGCCTCGGGGCCGATTTCGACATGTCCCGACATCCGAATACGATTGAACGCCGTGACCATCCGCGGTATAATCGGAGGGTGTGGCTGGATCGTCGAGTCCCCACGCCCGGAGACGATCCCCACCGTTTACCGCGGGCGCCGTCAGTCGTGAGAGGCATCACGTATGGTCATCAAGCTTGTCATGTTCAGGGAATCCGGGGAGCGACGCGACTTCGCCCTCAAGAATTCCGAGACCACCATCGGCCGCAAGGACGACTGCGACATCCGCATTCCTCTGGCGGAGGTTTCCCGCCACCACGCCACTATCCGCGTGACCGAAGCAGCCGTTACGCTCACCGATCTCGGCAGCGCCAACGGAGTCTACGTCAACAACGAACGCGTGAAGAAGAGAACGCTCGTCGCCGGCGACCATGTCGTCGTCGGCCCGGTCGTCTTCACCGTTCAGATCGACGGTGCCCCCGACGATGTCCGCGCCGTCAAGACCAAGCTGAGACCGCTGTCGACCGTCGGTAACGTCGCCGCAAGTCCCGGGGATTCCGGCGCCTCGGACCATGTCTACGATCGCGAGGAAGACATCGATCCCATCAGCGCGCTCGAAGCGCTCGCGT
>JAJDDS010000718.1 GCA_029260195.1 Phycisphaerae bacterium | reverse complement strand
GGTTTAACCCCGTGTTCGGGGGGGGGCTTCCCGCGCGGCGAACCGCTACCAACACCCCATCCCCGCCCACGGGTGGGGGGGGTGGTTCGGCCTGGATTCCCGCGTGACTGGGGTGTTTGTATTGCAGTGGCGTGCGGGGTGGACGACGACTCAGGATAGGGGATCGGTTCCGGCTGCGACCTCATCGCCGTCGTTCACACCGTCGGCGTCCGTGTCCGGGTTGAGGGGATCTGTACCGAGATTGACCTCATCGCCATCGAAAAGCACGTCGCCATCGGTGTCCTTCGTCAGAGGGTTTGTTCCGCGTTCGACTTCATCGCCGTCGTCGAGGCCGTCGTTGTCGGTGTCGGCGTCGATGGGATTCGTGCCCGCGGTGATTTCTTCGGAATCAGAGAGCCCGTCATTGTCAGTGTCTGCGAGGAGCGGGCTCGTACCGCGTGCGAGCTCGTCGCCGTCGAGGAGTCCGTCGCTATCGGTGTCGGCGAGGAGCGGGTCGGAGCCAATGGAGATTTCGTCGCCGTCGTCGATGCCATCGGTGTCGGTGTCGGCGTTGGTGGGGTCGGTGGTGAGGGTAACTTCGGTCGAGTCGAGAACGCCGTCGTTGTCGGTATCGGGATCGAGTGGGTCCGCGCCGGCGACGATCTCATCGCCGTCGGAGAGCGAGTCGTTGTCGGAATCGGGGTCGAGCGGATTCGTATCGAGGACGATCTCGTCGCCGTCGTTGAGCCCGTCGTCGTCGGTATCAGCCACCAGCGGATCCGTGCCGTACGACTGGTGTTCCTGGAAGTCGGTCAGCCCGTCGTCGTCGGTATCGGGTTTGAGCGGGTCCGTCTCGATGCGCGTTTCCTGGAAGTCGGTCAGGAAGTCGCCGTCGGTGTCCGGGTCGAGGGGGTCGGTTCCTAATTCAATCTCGAACTGATCGAGCAATCCGTCGTCGTCGGTGTCGATCTTGTTGGGGTCGGTTCCGAAAGTATTGACTTCGTCGAGATCGGTGAGGGTGTCGCCGTCGGTGTCCAGGTCGGCGTTGACGCTGCGGAAGTCGTTCAGCCCGTCGCCGTCTGTGTCCGGGAGAAGGGGGTCGGTACCGTGTGTGACGACTTCGTCGAGGTCGCTGAGTCCGTCGCCATCGGTGTCTATCATCAGCGGATCCGTACCGTTGGAAATCTCGCGGGAGTCGTCGAGCCCGTCGCCGTCGGTGTCGGCTGATCGGGGATCGGTTCCCAGGATAATCTCGCGGTTGTCGTCGATGGTGTCGCGGTCGGTGTCGGCTTTCCCGGGGTGCGTGCCGATGGCAACCTCCTCGGGGTCGGAGAGGGTGTCACCGTCAGAATCCAATTTAAGCGGATCGCTTCCGATGACGAGTTCCTGCCCATCGGAGATTCCGTCATTGTCGGTGTCGGGAGAGAGGGGGTCGTATCCCTGATCAAACTCGTCGCCGTCACCGAGTCCGTCCCCGTCGGTATCCACCGCGGACTGATCTGTACCGATCGAGCGCTCCAATTCGTCGGGCAGCCGATCGCCGTCGGAGTCGACGCCGCCTGTCGCGGACGGCGCACCGGTGGACGTGGTCGGGGCGAGGCTGTCTGCGGTGTCGCAGGCGGATTGGGCGAGCAGGACCGCCAGAACGATGACGGTCCGCGATGGAATCTGTATCCGAAGCACAGGCGCAACCTCCATGACGAGGGGTGATGACGGCAACCGAGTAGTAGTAGATCGGCCGATAACGGGGCGTGAATTGGTTCAATCGGCGGCGACGGGCGACAATTCGCGTTGACCGGCGTGCCCACGGACCGATAAGATATTCCCTTCGTCATGGCGTCCTTGATTTGGTACATGTCCGTCGACTTCGCGTTTGACCGGGGTAATCTCATTTGACTGAGTTGCGTGGAACAGACCTATCCGTCCAGCGTGAGCGGGCGGTTTTGATGAAGGTGTTCGCCGGCCGGCCCGGCGTGGCGGAGTTGTACCCACTGGCGGAGTTGCGCTCGCTGGCGAAGGCCGCGGGGGCGATCGTGGTCGACGGTATGACGCAACGTCTGTCGCGGATCGTGCCGCGCACGTACATCGGCCGCGGGAAGGCTGAGGAACTGGCGGAACGGGTGCAGGCGAACAACGCGAATCTGATCATCTTCGACAACGATTTGGCGCCGGCGCAGATGCGAGAGTTGGAGAAGATCGTTCATTGCAAGATTCTGGATCGCAGCGAGCTGATTCTGGATATTTTCGCGTCGCGGGCGCGCACGCACGAAGCCAAGCTGCAAGTGGAGCTGGCGCAATTGCAATATACCGCGCCGCGATTGCGCGGAATGTGGACGCACCTGGAGCGCATCGCCGGCGCGGGCGGCGGGACCGGGGCGGGCAACGTTGGCGGGATCGGGACGCGCGGCCCGGGCGAGCGGCAGATCGAGATCGACCGGCGAATCGTTCGCGATCGTGTAGCTGCGTTACAACGTGAGCTCGATCGGATCGATGAGCGGAAAGTGCGGCTGGTGCGTTCGCGGTCGGATTGTTTCACGGTGTCGCTGGTGGGGTATACAAATTCAGGGAAATCGACACTGCTGAACGCGCTGACCGACGCCGGGCAGTATGTGGCTGACAAGTTGTTCGCGACGCTGGATACCAAGACGGTGCGGTGGGAGATCGAGGACTGCCCCACGGTGTTGCTGAGTGACACGGTTGGTTTCGTTCGTGATCTTCCGCATCGGCTGGTGGCGTCGTTTCGAGCCACGTTGGAGGAGGCGCTGCACGCGGACCTCCTGCTGCACGTGGTCGATGCGTCCAACCCGGACGCGGAACATCAGGTTTCCGCGACGTTGCACGTTCTCAACGAACTGGGTTGCGCGGACGTGCCCACGCTGGCGCTTCTGAATAAGACGGACAAGGTTGAGGAAGAAGCCAACGTACACGTGATTGAGTCGATTCTCGCGGAAACGACACGGATCAGCGCGTTGACCGGCGCGGGGTTGGGCGAGGTCCTCGAGCGGGTGAGGTCGGCGGCGGCGGGTGATTCGTTGCGGGTGACGCTACGTCTGCCGGCTGGCGACGGTGGGTTGATCGCGGACGTCGATCGCAGCGCGAAGGTGGTGGATCGCCGGTACGATTGCGATCGGGTGGAGATGGACGTGACGATCGAGCGTCGACAGTTAAACCGTCTGACGGGTCGTCATCCGAAGCTGGAGGTCGTACCGAGGAATGGTGAGTCCAATGCCCCCGTGTGAGCGGATTGCCGGCGCAACTCGTGCGTATCGCGTGCGGGGGATGGCGCCGGCGATTGGTGTGGCGGTCGTGGCGTTCGCGTTCGCGGTTGGAGCGGTCTGGGCGCGAGGCGACCGCGAGGTCGTTCTCGACATTCAATTGAACACCGGCGGCCAGGTTCGCGGGAGGATTCTGGACGGTAACGATGATGTCGTCGTCCTGGAGTGCGACGGGTTTCCGTGCGCGTTCGGTTACGACCAACTGTTGCCCGACGGTGCATATCGGGCGCGGCTGGCGGTGTTGACCTGGTTGCGGGGTGGGCGTGAGGGGATCACCGCAGCCGACCACTACAGCCTGGGAAGGTTGGCGTTGCGGCACCAATTGGCGGGGTACGCGAATCGTTGTTTCGTAGCCGCGACGAAGCTGGATGCGGCGTATCGACCGCGTGGCGCGGAGGCGCGGGTGGAGTTTCGTGAAGCGCGGCGGGCAGCGGGGGCGGGGCGAGGGGAACAACCCATCGCCGGCGCCAAGGGCTCGGAAAGGGGGGCGGACGCGGAGTCGGCTGGCTTGGTGTTTCCGAATGGGGCGCACGTGAGAGATGAAGACGCGGCTCGGCGGGCGGCGGTGATTGCTGGATACAAGCGTGTCGGGGAGGATATCCGGCGACAGGTGGGGTCGGATCTTGCGCTGCGTGAGACGGAACATTTTCTGATTTGGACGGACTGGGCGCGAGCGGAACGCGGCGCGCTGGAGTCGTGGTGCGAGGAGATGTACACGTCGCTGGCGCGGCGCTTCGGCGTGTCCGGCGGTGAGTCGATTTTCGCGGGGAAGTGTCCGGTGTATTGTCTGCGATCCCGCAAGCGATTCACCCAAGTGGCGGGATTATTGGATCATTACGACGTTCGCGGGGCACTGGGATACACAAGTTCAGCCCCCAACGGTCACGTTCACGTGGTGGTGTGTCGGCAGGGCGGTTCGCTGGCTGCGCGCGATGCGTTCGCATCGACGTTGATCCACGAGGGGACGCACGCGTTTCTGCACCGCTACCGTTCGACGCGGCGAATTCCGATGTGGTTGAATGAGGGATTGGCGAACTGCGTCGCGGAGGCGGTGCTGGGCGATCGATGTTCGAATGACCGGGCGGCGGAAGCAGTTGGACGTGCGGTGGTTTCGGGCGGATACACATACGGCGCGATGTTCGCTGACTCTGGGATGTTGGACGCACGCTATTATGCGGTGGCACACGGGCTGGTCGCGCATCTGATCGACCGTGACGCGACGGGGCTTGTCGGGATGATTGACGACATTAAGTTGGGGGCGTCCGGCGGAGCCGCGTTGGAAGGGCGTTTTGGATTGACGTTCGAGTCCCTGGATCGGGCGTGGCGAGACGAGCATCGTTGAGTTTCGTGGCGCCCGGAAGCGGGGGAGCGAGAACGCGTGCAATGAACCTATGACCCCAAGAGTCAGGAAATGGCTGGTCGCGTTGCTGCGCTTGGTCGTTTGCGTCGTGGCGCTGGCGTGGGTGCTTCAGAGCCTGACATACTACGACTACGCGGTTCTTTCCGACGGATCTCGGTGTCGCGTGTTGTCACTGGACGGCGACCGGATGACGGTCGAAAGTGTCGACCGGTCGCAGCGCGTAGTAACTTGTGAAGCCGCCGGATGCGAAGCCGATCCCGCGATAGAGTTGCACTACGGGCTGCGTTCGACCTGGAGTCGGGCGGAGACGCGGACGCTGCTTTACGCGTTCGCGATATTCGCGCCGGTGACGCTTCTGCAATCGCTGCGCTTTCAATTGATGTTGCGGGCGCAGGAGATCGACGTGACGTTTTGGGAGAGCGTGAAGCTCTGCTACGCGGGGAATTTCCTGAATTTTCTAGCGGGATTGGGGACGACCGGGGGTGACGTGTTCAAGATGTACTACGTCGCGCTGCACACCGAACAGAAGACGGAGGCGGTGACGACGGTGTTTCTGGATCGCGTCGTCGGGCTGTTTGGCATGGTGCTTCTGGTGGCGTGTGTGATTACGGTGCGCCTGGGAGATTCCAAGATCGCTATGCTGGGGTACGGTGTCGGGGCGATAGCGTTGGGGTCGGCGCTGGCGGGAGTGGTGCTTTTTTCGCGACGACTTCGAGCGTTGATTCAGCCACGCCGGTTTGTTGATCGGTTGCCGTTCGCCGCCCAGCTCCGCCGAGCGGAATCCGCTACGAGGCGCTTGATCGACCACAAAGGGCTGGTGGCGGGGGCGTTCTTGTGCACGTTCGCGCTGCAGGCCATCGCGATGACATCGTTCTTGTTCGTCGCTATCGCCGTGGGCATGCGCACCGACGCGACAGCCATTTGGGACTATTACGCCTATCTCGCCGGGGGAATGGTGGTGGCAGCCATTCCCGTCTCGTTCCAGGGACTGGGGACGATGGAAGCGTTTCTGACGCATTCCCTGTTGGGTAGCCACGGAACCCTGCCCAGTATCCTCTGTTTGGCGATGACGATCCGAATCGTAGGGTTGTTGTGGTCACTGCCGGGGGCGATCGTGATGTTGACGGGGTCCTATCGGCCACGGCTTTCGCCAGATGACATCCCGTTCGCCTAACGATATCGGCTCCTGAGATTACAGGACGCGGGTCGATGCGAGGATAAAGTCGGGCATGGGCCGTACCGACGAATCGAAGGAGATACAAGGTGCTGAGGGGACGGGTGAGACCATCGGTTCATCAACGGGGTCAACCATGACCGAACACGACACGGCTACGGAGACGGAGACGATGGTGGACGAACTGAGTGGGTGGGACGTGGAGGGTGCGCTCACGGACGCTCAGCGGACCGGCGCGTTGGTTGAGTTGTCCCGCTTGTCCGGGGGCGCGCCGATGCCGTGCGTGTTCGCGCGTCTGACGCGGGAGACGGTCGTGATCCAATCGCGGAATCCCGCGGAGTTGGATGGCGACGATTCGCCTGGGTGCAGGTTCAACGTGGCGGTCTCGTCGCCGCGCGGTCCGTTGCGGTTCATGAGCGAATTGGTGTCGTGCGACGAGACCGAAGCGGGGGTACGCCTTGTTCTGCGGCGTCCGGCGTGTGTCTCGATTCTGCAGCGACGCCGGTTTCAGCGAACACGAACTCGGCGATCGTCGTCGGTACACATTGGCGCTGCGGACGGCGAGGGCACCAGTGAAGCCGCGATGCTCAATGTCAGTCCCGAAGGTCTGGCCTGCCGGGTGGAACGCTTGGCGGTGGACGCGCTGGGGACGGACGAAGCCGTGCGACTTCGGTTTTCGCTCGACGGCGACGACCATGTCTACGACGTGCCCGGGGTCCTGAAGAGCCGAACGCCCGCTAGCGATGCCGATCAGGTGATCCTGCGACTGCAATTTGAGACCGTGGCGATGTCAGAAGATGACCGCAACCGACTCCGGGACGCCACCGCACATCCGCAGGTCTGACCCCAGATCGCGGATCGAAGTCCCCTCAACATCCATCGCGGGTTGGCGCTCGCGGGCTGGAGCGGATAATGCGGGGTCGTGTTCCGTTACGACGTTATCGAAACCTCCTGGGGCGTTTTCGTGGCCGTGGTCGGCACGCGGGGTCTGGTCATGACCTCCTTGCCCGATCGGTCTGCCGCATCGGCGGAACGATCAGTATTGCGGCGCTGGCCGGACGCCAAGTTGCGCAAAAACGCGATGCCGGGGCTGCGTCGGGCGGTGTCCGCCCTATTCGGCGGAAAGCGCGTCGTGTTCGA
>JAJDDS010000717.1 GCA_029260195.1 Phycisphaerae bacterium | reverse complement strand
TTCACCGCCGCCGTAGACCTCGAGCGCGACGCGCTGGTGGTGTTTGCGTCGTAGCGCTTCGATCGCGTCGACGTAGCGGTGGATTCCGGAGTCCCAGTCAACGCGGCCGACGAAGACGGCGGTGTCATCGGCAGGTTCCGGCGACTGTTCGATCTCGTCCGCTGGCGGTGACAGCCCCTGGTCGAGGACGACATCCGCGGGCACTCCAAGCCACTTGGCGATGAAGTACCCGTCGTCGATGATGCCGTCGACGAGTTGGGACGCTCGGGCGGCGCGGCGCTTTTCGCTGGCGGGAACCGGGCAGCGATAGGACAGTCCATGGCGCGTCATGAAGATCGGTCGTCGCAGCGTCCAGGCAAGCATGCGATGGTAGTACTCGACCATCTGAATGTCGCTGATGTGGACGACGTCGGCATCGGCGAACAGGCGTCGCAAGCCCATAAGGCGCGCCCAGCAGCGAACCGGCGAGCGGTGTGCGGGGTAGCGATGGACGCAAATACCGTCATGAACCTCGGCGTCGGGATCGTCGGCGTCGTATGAGGCCGCCACGACGGTGACGTCGTGTCCCATCTCGATCAGCGCTTTGCCCAGTTCTCGAATGTACTTCTCAATGCCGCCGACCGCCGGCCAGTAGCGCGGAACCAGAAAGAGTATGCGCATCAGCTCACACTCCGCAGGCTGGGATTGATGGCGTTGCGGGCCGGGTTCTCGACGGGAGCGCGCATGTAACGATCCGTCCCGTCGCGGTATCGTGCGGGGTTTCTCCATCGTTGGAGCGTACCGGTGAGATAGCCAGTCGTGTCGCCGACCATCATGAGCCAATGAACGCACAGCGCGAGCGGGTAAGCCCGCCAGTCGCCGATGGCGCGCATGACACGCCAGGACTTGTGATGGTATCCATGGACCCAGAAGTAAGCGAAGACGGCCGCCGCGAGAAACCAGAGCGCCGGTCGCCACAGCGCCCCAAGGACGGCGGCGGAGCACAGTGCGATATTGCGAATGTTGTACCAAGTGTTTTCGGCGTGCAACTGTGTGTGCCCGGCGGCCGTGCCATAGAAGTGCATCTGCCGGGCGAATGAGCCCAGACTGGATCGCGGGCGCCAGTGTACGATCGCGTCCTCCACGAAGACCCACCGGATGTTCATGGCGCGGATCTTCGTGTCGTAAAGAGTGTCGTCGATGGCCAGGAAATCGGGGATGCCCCCGGCGCGTTCCCAAAGGTCCTTGGTGAACGCCATCGAGCGCGCTGACGGGTCGAAGGTCTCCCGATTCACCGGATCGAGGGCTCCGCGCATCGTCGTGGTGCCGATGACGCGTTCGATAAAGGTTCGCGGGTCGATTTTGTAGAAGCCCGCGACGAAGTCCGCGCGGCGATCGTCCTCGAAGGGCGCGATCATGCGTTCAGCCCACTGCGGGTCCAGACGACACCCGGTGTCCGTGCTGAGGATAATGTCACCGAGCGCGCTCTCGACGCCGATGTTGCGGCCACGGCCGATGTTCGCGCCGGGCGATTCGATCAGTCGGAATCGCTCGTTGGCGTCGCACGCGCGCTTGATGATGGCCAATTGCTCGGGCGTGGACCCACCGTCGACGACGATGATCTCGTCCGGCATGCGTGTCTGCCGGGGCAGGGAATCGAGCAGGACGACGCATTCGTCGGCGTGGTTGCGGACGGTTGTGACCAGTGAAATGCGTTTGGCTGACATCTTATACTACCGCCGAGGTTATGCGTGGGTGGTCTCTTCGCGTTTGAGGGCGCGGGCCGACTCGGGGACGCGGTCCTGCCGGCTTGCGTCCGCGAGAAACGGTCCGATGGCGAGATAGTCCAGACGGCCGTCCTGAAAAGTCTGAACGGCGTCCTCCGGCGTGGCGATGATGGGAGATTCGTGCATGTTAAAACTGGTATTCACTACGGAGGGGACGCCGGTGATCTTGTAATACTCCTCAATGATTTCGTGCAGCCCGGGATTGCCTTCGGGTGTGACCAGTTGCGGGCGAGCCGTTCCATCGACGTGAACGACGGCGGGACTGACGTGTTTCATGTAGTCGGTGCAGTCGAATGTGATCGTCATGAATTCAGCCGCATGCCGGCCGCCGTCGAGCCGTTCGTAGCATCGGTCGGCTTGGTCCGCCAGCGTCGCCGGGGCGAATGGCATGAACTCGGTCCGCTGGAGTCGACGATTTAGCCAGGCGTTTACCTTGGGGTCGGCTGTGTGATAGAGGATGGATCGGTTTCCGAGGGCGCGGGGACCGAACTCCATGCACCCATCAAACCGTCCGACGATCTTGCCCTCAGATAGCAAGCGGGCGACGGCGATGGCTTGGTGGCTGACTTTCTCGTAGCGGATGCCCGCGCGATCCAGCGCTTCCTGAATCTCGTCGTCAGTGTAACAGGGGCCGAGGAACATATGGGGGACGCGGTGCGGGACGACGCCGCCTGATCGCGTCAATGCGTGATAGGCGGCGCCGATGGACAGTCCACTGTCGTCCATGGGCGGAGTGACGAAGATGTTCGCGAAACCCAGTTCCTTGATTTTCTGGTTAATGCGGACATTCGCAAAGACGCCGCCGGCGAGCGCGATACGTTGCCCGGTGATTCTGGGGACATTCTCGCGAATCCAGCCGAGCACCCATTGCTCGGCGAGGTGTTGCATGGCGTAAGCGAGATCCTCACGGCGAAACCGACCCAACATCGAGTTTCGCCGGGCGCGCAGTTCGGTCAGTGTCGCAGTGACGTTGGGGCCGTGCAGTGCGTCGAAGTAGTTTCGTCGACCGCGCCGCCAGGAGTCTTGGAGGAACGTTGCCAGTGCCCTGATACAAGGCTCGTTGCGTTCTCCATAGGCAGCCAAACCAGTGATCTTGCCGCAGTGGCGGTCCGGGTTGAAACCGAGCAGTGCGGTGAATGTCTCGTAGTCGGCGCCCACAGTGAATTCGTTGTAGTAGCTCGATCGCAACCGTCGCAACTCGCCGTTCGCGCCCTCCGAGACCGTCGCGGAGAGACAGTCGCCGACACCGTCGATGGTGACGACGTAGGCGCGGTCGAATCCGCAAAGGTAGTAGGCGCTCGCAGCGTGGGCGGTGTGGTGCTCGCAGAGCGCGTCAAACGGCTCGCTGTTGCCGGTCTCACCGACGATTCCATGGGCGCATCCGCGGCCCGCGCGACGGAGATAAGTGCCGGTGAGCGACACGGCCGATTTCGAGCAGTTCAGTCCGCGCCGCAGACTGTTCCAGACGAGCCCGGCGTTGCGGGCGATTTTGGCGGGCAGGGGCAGATCGGTGTAGCAGCGTATCGCGTCGAGAGCGCCGAACCGACGGCGGATGTCCTCGAGGGCGGCGGACGGGGGCCCCTTCTGCATCTTCCGCTTCGTGAAGCGCTCCTCCGCCGCCGCGAAGAGGACGCGCCCCTCGGGTGAGACCAGCGCAGCGCTGGCGCAGTGGCTGTCGTGCCACCCGATGGCGTGTGCTGCCAGGTCAGGCATCGCGTCTCTCACTCCGGGATCTTGCCTTAAGTAGGAGTGCGTCGATGAGGAACTTCGGTCCCCAGTTGACCAGACAGTAGCGTTCGTAATCACCGTTGATTGGTACGGAGCCGCTGATTCCGCCGTGGAGGTCGGGGTTTTCGGAATCGATGATCTGGGCGGATTTGACGCGTTCGAGCAACGTGACCGCAGTCTCGCCAAACTCACCACACCCGGATACCTGGTCGAGCCGAAGCCAAACGATGGCGAGTTGCGCTTCTCCGGGCAGGCATCGCCATGGCACGTCGACGGACCAATCGCGGGCGAGGGCGCCTCCGATTTCGTGGTGCAGCTGCCACCCACGGTGCAGTGCCGAGGCGGCGCGGCGGGCGGATGCGATGAACTCGGGACGATCGAGGGCGTCGCCGATTTCGAGAAGACCGCGCATCGCATAGCAGACGGTGTGCAGGTTCGCGCTTCTCTGATCTGATGTGAACGTATTGTCTCGAAACCAGCCGCTGTCGTCCTGTTGATCCAATGTCCATTGGGCGTTTGCTAACGCCGACTCAATGAATCCTCCCCGTCCGGTCGTCGCGCCCAGCGACGCCAGCGCCCACGCGGTGCGGACGTTGTAGACGTGAACGATGCCGTCAAGAGTCGACCGACGCCAAGCGCCGTCTTCGTCCTGGACGTCACACAGCCAATCACCCGCGCGGACCGCCGAGTTCATGTATCGATCGTCGCCGGTTTCCGCCGCGATAAGGTGCAGCCCGAAGATGATCTGCCCGGTATTGAACACGCGAGGCTCAGTTGCGCAGCCGACGAAGGACGAGGGGTAGGAACCGTCGGACGCCTGGCAGGAGAGCAGCCAGTCCGCCATCTCAATGGCACGGGATCGGTATTCGTCGATGTCGAGACGATGAGCCAAGTCGAGCATCGTGGGGATGATGTAGCCGGTGGTCTCGGGGTAGGAGCCTTGCCAACCCTCGACTAGCGAGAACATGGCGGAGACGCCGTCGTCGACCCCCATGTCGTGTGCTCTGCACAGCCAGGCTGCGGCGGCGGCGATGTGGGATTGGTCGTCCGTTGGCACGCAGCGGTTTCGCCCGTCCTCGTCGGCGGCGCGGATGCGCCGCGCATCGGGACTGCAGACGGTGACGTAGGTCTCAAGCGCCGCGCTCTTGACGTTCTTGAGCGTTTCCGGCATATCGCCAGCCTCCTTCAGGTCGCGCGCGTCGGCGATCGCCAGCGCGGCGCACTCTCGCTAGCGTTATCGGTCATTGGCGTGGCTCGATGAAGAAACGTGTGTTCGGACGCGCTGCCGTCCGGCGTCGGAGGCGGCGTGCGATCCTTCACTCACCCACGCGCGTCTTACCGGCGCGATCAGTGGGCGCAATTTCTGCGCGGCGGTGGGTGTGTAAGTTCAGGGCGGAACCGGCAGATTTGTCGCGAGGTCTCGCGCGGCTAGCATGAATTGCTCGATCGCACGTCCGAGCTTGAATCGTGTTGATCTATCTCTAACGCGCGCGGGAGATTTCCGCATCGCAGCCACGCTCCGGACGTAGTTCGTGGATGATCTCGGCCCATGATCGTTTTTCGCGCGATGGGGCAATCAAGGGGGCGAGTCGGCGACAGCGAGTATCGAGTCCGCGGAGAAATCGGGCGTCGGTTTCGCATCGCGACAGCAGCGCGGCGAGCGCGCGCGTGTCTCCGACGGGGAAGTACCCCGGATAGTCGTGGCCGAGGATGCCGACCGAGCCGTCGATGCGCGAGCTAATTACGGGCACGTCGGCGGCGATGGCTTCGGAGAGGACATTCGCACCGCCTTCCAATTTTGAACTGATGACAAGCAGGCGACTTCGAGCGAGGATGCGGACGGCGCGCCAACGAGGCTGTTCGCGAAGCCATCGGTACCGCGGGTTGCGCGCGATCTCGTCGCGTGCCTGTCGGTGCATCGTGTCGCTGAGCGCTTGGCCGACGTGTGTGACCTCAATGCGCGAGTCGGGGGGCAGGAGTCGTGCTGCGCGCGCCGTGCGGAAGGGATCCTTGACGGGGCGGAGGTGGCCGGAAACGCAGACCTCGAAGACGCCCTTGCGCTTGGGGACCGTAGTCAGGGGTCTGGGCACGGACTGAAAGACAACACGGGTCTTAGCACGTAACCGGCGGGGGAGAGATTCGATGGCGCGGGGTTGTAGGACGATGAGGCGGCGGGCGACTTGGAGCGAGCGCTTTGCGGAGCTTGAACGCCTGATGTCGCGATAGAGGTCGGTGCCGGTGAGGGCGACGATGATGGGGGCGCCGGGGACGTCACGGGCGAATCGTCGGACCGAGTCGGCGCTTCGGCGGGCGTGAAGCGCGATGATGACGTCGCATCCTCCGCCGTCGTACCGCTCCTCGATGCTGACGCGGTGTCCGAGCGATCTGAGGATGCGGGACCATCGCAGGGCGGTGACGCGGTTGCCCTTGCGCGATCCCGGGGGGGCCGGGGTGACGATGTGGATCTTCATCGGTGCCGTGTTCCCTGTGAATCCGCATTGGTGCGATTCGAGCGCGCGGTTCGCATGGCGCACCCTACATGCCGGAGGCTGAGGGCACAACGCGGCGGAGTTGAAGACTGGAAGTCCAGAACCGGACAACGGATGCGCGGAGATAGTGGGTGATGCGTGGGAGGCTGCGTGTGCGTTGCGTGGTGGACAGGGGCGCGTCCGGTGTGGATTCTCAGACGACGGCTGGTGGTGCTTTTACTGGGGGAACCGGAGGTTTCGCGCTTGTCGAGAACTCCGTGTTTTCCGGGAATAGTGCGGGAGTCAACGCTGGTGTCAGCCAGACTATCCGGGTCACAGCGAACAACAGCACCTT
>JAJDDS010000716.1 GCA_029260195.1 Phycisphaerae bacterium | reverse complement strand
GGGGCGACTTGGCACGACGCGCAGATGTTTCATTCCGAGCGGTTGGTGCTGGCGGTCGTGCTCGATGCGTGTGCGGAGGGGGCGACGGCGGTCAATCACGTCGAGATTGCGAAGCTGGTAGTGGCGGATGGTCGTGTCACGGGGGCGCGGGCGCGTGACGTGCTGACTGGGGAGGCGTTCGAGATTCGGGCGCGGTTGGTGGTGAACGCTGGGGGGCCGAGTTCGGCGCGGTTGGTGCCCCGAGTGCCAGGGCGTGACACTTTCAGGCGTGGATGGCAGCCTGTGAAGGGAATCAACGTGCTGGTGCGCCGGCTGGCGGGGGATCTGGCGGTTGGGCTTTCAGTGCCGCCGGACGCTGGGGCGGCGGGTGCCGACGGCGGGTCGCGCATGATTTTTGTGACTCCGTGGCGTGGGCTGTCGCTGGTGGGGACGGACTATTACCCGTGTTCGGACGTGTCGGAGGCGTGTCACGCGACGGATGAGGAGGTGTCGCGGTTCATCGGGCGGATCAACGCAGCCTGTCCGAGTGCGTCGTTGACGATGGCGGACGTTCTGGGGGTGCAGGCTGGTGTGATGCCGGTGGGGTTGGCGCGTTCGGGGGATCGGGACGTACGGTTTCTGGAGCATCATCGCGTGGTGGATCACGAGCGCGCGGATCGATTGGCTGGGTTGATCGGTCTGGTGGCGATCAAGTACACGACGGCGCGGTTGGCTGCTCGGGATGTGGTGGATTTGGCGTTTCGGAAGTTGGGTCGGAGGTCGCCGGGATGTGGGACGGGGTCTTCGCCAGTGTCAGGCGGCGACATTTCGGATTTCGCGTGTTTTGAGTCGGACCAGGTCGCGCGTTGGTCGGATCGCGTGGAAGCGTCGGTGGTGGCGCGTCTGGCGGGATTGTATGGGACGAATGTGTCGGAGGTGCTTGAGCTGTGTGCCGGACGGGGGGAAGGACCGGTCGGCGAATCGGACATTCGGGCGGCGGAGGTCATTTACGCGGTCAGGGAAGAGATGGCCGCTAAACTCGGAGATTTGGTGTTCCGACGAACAGACCTAGTGTCATGCGGTCACCCGGGCGTGGGTCCGATATCGGCGGCGGCTGATGTGATGGCGGATGAGCTGGCGTGGGACGCGGCGCGTACGCGAGGGGAAGAGCGAGAGGTGCTCGACGAACTCGATCGCCGGCGGATGGCGTTTGACGTGACAAGGTCTGTGGGTTCGAGTAACAGTGGCGACGGGGCGGGTGTCGCCACCACGGTCGGGATCTGCGATGGTGGATCGGGCGGGTCGGGTTCGGGCGATTAGAGGATGAAGCGGATGAAGCCTACGGCATTGGTGACAGGGGCGAACGGGTTCACCGGGAGCCGGTTCTGTCAGTATCTCGCGCACCGCGGTGTGGGGACGCGGGGGATGTACTACGAACCTGACGGGGCGCCGAGTTTCCGGCATGACCGTCTGGAACTGGTGCCGGGCGACCTGCGCGATCGAGAGTCGTTGCGGCGCGCGCTCGAGGGCGTATCGGTCGTGTATCACATCGGCGCGCTGTACCGCCCGACGAACGTGCGGGAGCGGGATTACTGGGATGTCAACGTCGAGGGGACGCGGAATCTGATCGAACTGTCGAAGGAAGTCGGTGTTTCGCGGTTCGTCAACTGCAGCACGATCGGTGTGCATGGACACGTCGAGAACCCGCCGGCGGCGGAAGACGCGCCCATCAAGCCGGACGACTATTACCAAGTTTCGAAACTCAAGGGCGAGGAAATCGCCCGCGATCTCGGCAAGGAGCTGGGGCTGAAGGTGGCCAGCGTGCGTCCGGCGGCGATTTATGGCCCGGGCGAGACGCGGTTCTTGAAACTGGCTCGGCTGATCCACCAGCGGCGATTTGTGATGTTCGGCGATGGCGAGGTGGAATACCATTTCATTCACTGGAGGGATCTGTCGGATGCGTTCGTTCGCTGCGCGGAGCAGGAGGCAGCGGTCGGTCAGACGTATATCATCGCGGACGATCATCCGCTAACGCTGAATCAGATTGTGAACACTGTGGCGGATGCGCTGGGTGTACGGCGGCCCAGGGTGCGACTTCCATTGAGTTTGTTGAAGGTGTCAGCCGTGATGTGTGAGTTCGCGTTCAAACCGTTGCGCCTGTCGCCGCCGATCCACCGGCGCCGGGCTGCGTGGTTCTCGTCGTGTCGGAGTTTCGACATCACCAAGGCACGGCGGGAGTTGGGTTACGAGCCGAACGTAGCCCCGGAGGATGGATTGGCGGACATGGTGCGTTCGTATCGTGCGGCGGGTTGGCTTGACGGCGGTCAGCCGGGCAAATCGGGGATGTACGATTTTCCGGTGCGGTTTGATGAGGATAGCGCGCCAGAGGATGCGGAATGTTCGAAGCACGTGCTGCAGGAAGGGTAGTCGCGTCGACGCGCGGCGAAGCGGGTCGCACGGTGGGTGCGGCGTGTTGGTACGTCACCACCGTTGGGTGAGGGTCGCGGAATACGATGCTGGTACTCGGGATAGCTGACGGTCAGACGAGTGGGGCTTGCGTTGTGCGGGACGGCGAGATCCTGGCGGCGGTGAACGAGGAGCGGATCGTTCGGTTGAAGCAGGCGCGGGGGTTTCCACGGCAGTCGATCAGCGAGGTCCTGCAGATCGCCGGAGTGGACGCAGCCGACATCGAGGGGGTGGCGCTGGCTGAGATCAACATGAAGCTCCGCGAGCAGGTTGACGGTTGGCCCGGTTGGTTCGAGGCGCGGGCAGAGGGGCGGGATGGGCTTAAGGACGTGTTTTTCAAAGCGGCGTCGCGATTTGGCGCGGTCGTCCCATACGTACCGGGTCTGAAGGCGGCGTACTATGGCCTTCGGACGCCGCATTTTGCGCATCGGCGGAGGCGCATCGGGGAGATTTTGAGGGACGAATTCGGTGTCGCGCCCGCGCCGCGGTACTACCATCACCATTTCACGCACGCGACGTCTGCGTACTACACAAGCGGTTTTCGGGACGCGCTTGCGGTGACGATGGACGGGGGCGGCGACGGACATTGCGCGCACGTTTACAGTGTCAAGAACGGCGTGTTTGAGCGATTGACGACGTGCGATGCGTACGATTCGTTGGGCAACTACTACGCGTACGTGACGGCGATTTGCGGATACAAAGCCAAGCGTCATGAGGGGAAGATCACCGGATTGGCGGCGCGGGGTGAGCCGGTGTACAGCGATTTTCTGAATTCGATGATCGCGTGCAAGAACGGGCAGTTGGTCAATTGTGGTCGCGCGTTGTTCAATCGGGCGTTGGATCGGATTCGCGGGTCGCTGCCGGAGGCGTGGAAGCACGAGGATCTGGCGGCGTCGGTCCAATTGGTCGCGGAGCGCGTCGCCACCGCGTTTGTCGCGCACTGGTTGGGCAAGACCGGACATCGCAATGTCGCGCTGGCGGGCGGGTTGTTCGCCAACGTGCGCATCAACGAGGAGATCCTGCGGATCCCCGGCGTGGAGAATGTGTTCGTGCATCCGGGGATGGCTGACGACGGGTTGTTCGTCGGCGCCGCGTTGGCGCTCGACCATGAGGACGCCCAAGTGCGGGGGAAACCCTACGAGCCGGCGTTGCTGCACGACGTCTATCTGGGGACGGATCTGTCCGAGCAGGAATGCGAGCGCGCGCTTCACGGGGCGGGATTGAGATTCACCAAGCCGGACAACACACCAAGTTACATCGCGGATCGATTGGCTGAGGGGCAGGTGGTGGCGCGGACGGCGGGTCGGATGGAATACGGTCCGCGAGCGCTGGGGAACCGGACAATCATGTATCGTCCGGACGATCCGAGCGTGAACGACTGGTTGAACGAGTTGTTGCAGCGGACGGAGTTCATGCCGTTCGCGCCGGCGAGCAAATACGAGTCGGCGCGGGATTTGTATCTGGATCCGGAAGGCGCGTTGGACACGGCGCGATTCATGACCGTTACGCTGCACTGCACGCCCGAGATGCAGGAGCGCTGTCCAGGGGTGGTCCACGTTGACGGGACCGCCAGGCCGCAGTTGGTACGACGCGAGGACAATGCGGAGTACTACGACATCATCGACGCGTACACCCGGCGGACGGGGCTACCGGCGGTGATCAACACGTCGTTCAACATTCACGAAGAGCCGATTGTTCGGACCGCGGAGGACGCGGTGCGTGCGTTCATCGAAAGCCACCTGGACTATCTGCAACTGGGTCCGTTTGTCGCGACGGGTCCGGTGGGAAGTCATGCGGTCCGCGAGAAGTGGAAGGGGCGCAAGAGCATATGGGGGCGGGCTGCGCTGTCGTCGGTGTGACGACGCGACGGAGGATGGGAGCACTCGACCGTGTGTGGAATCGCCGGAATAGTCGGCCCCGGACCCGTGGACCGCGAGGCGCTACGTCGGATGGCGGATGTGATTCGGCATCGGGGTCCGGATGACGAGGGGTATCACATTGCGGACGGTGTGGGGCTGGCGCATCGCCGCTTGAGCATCATCGATCTCGATTCCGGCCACCAGCCGATCGCGAACGAGGACGAGTCGATCTGGATCATCTACAACGGCGAGATCTACAACTATCGGGCGCTGCACGACGAGCTGGTTCAGCGCGGGCATACGTTCAAGACGCACACCGATACCGAAGTCATCGTTCATTTATACGAGGAAATGGGGCGGCGGTGTGTGGAGCGGTTGCGCGGAATGTTCGCGTTCGCGATCTGGGACGCGCGGCGAAGGACGCTGGTGCTGGCGCGCGATCGGTTCGGGCAGAAGCCGCTGTTTTACTGGCAGCGGAACGATCGTCTCGTTTTCGGTTCAGAGATCAAGTCCGTTCTGAGCAGCGGGGAGGTGCCGCGCAAGTTGAACAAAACGGCGCTCTGCGATTTTCTCTCGCTGCGATTTGTGTCGATTCCGGAGACGATGTTCGAAGGGATTCGCACGTTGCCGCCGGCGCACACGATGGAATTCGGCGAGGGGAGAGTGTCGATCGAGCGATACTGGTCGTTGGACTACCGTGACAAACTCCGCGGGCGAGAGCGCGATCTCGTAGCGGAGTTGTCGCATCGGATCGGCGAGACGGTGGAGTCGCATCTTGTGAGCGACGTTCCGCTGGGCGCGTTTCTGAGCGGTGGATTGGATTCGAGCTTGATTGTCGCGAAGATGAGTGAGCTGCGGAGCGATCCGGTGTCGACGTTCTGCGTGGGCGTCGAGGAGCAGGACTACAATGAAATGCCGTACGCGCGGATGGTGGCGAATCAGTATCGCACGAACCATCACGAGGATGTCGCCAAGCCGGACATCGTTCGGTTGCTGCCGGAAATGGTCTGGCATCTGGATTTGCCGGGCGATCCGATCGCGACGTGCATCTACTACGCAGCGAAGCTGGCGGCCAAGCACGTCAAGGTGGTGTTGGGCGGCGAGGGCGGAGACGAGCTGTTCGCGGGGTATGATCGCTATGTCGGCAACCTGTGGGTGGATTACTACGCGTGGTTGCCACGGAGGCTGCGCAAGCAGGTGTTGGGGCGCCTGATCCATGCGGTGCCGGATAGCTACACCTACAAGAGTTTCGCGCAGAAGCTGCGTTGGATGCACCAGGTATCATTCTCGTCGGGTGCGGATCGATACGCCGCCAGCGTCGCCTATTTCCGTTTCGACTACGAGTCGCGACGCGCGTTGCTGACCGACGCGATGTGGCGCGACGGCGGCGCGGTCGACGCAGCCCGCGTCATCGTCGAAGCGTTCAACAACGCAAAAGCGGACACGCTGATCGACCGAATGTTGCAGACCGACATGGACACGCGCATGCCGGAGCACGCCCTGGTGCTCGCAGATCGGATGTCGATGGCGCAGAGCATCGAGAGCCGTCTACCGTTTATGGACCACGAACTGGCGGAGTACATCGCCCGGATGCCGTCACACCTGAAACTGAAAGGTCGGCGGCTGAAGCACTTGCAGAAAGAAGTCTGCAATTCATACCTATCCAAGAGGCTGGTGAACCGGCAGAAGGTCGGGTTTATGCTTCCGTTCGCGTACTGGCTGCGAAACGAGCTGCGCGATGTAACGCGACGATTGCTGCTCGATTCGACGATGGTTTCGCACGGGTATTTCTCGGGCGATTATCTGGCGCGATTGCTGGAAGAGCACGAGTCGGGTGGGACGGATCACTACGCGCGGTTGTGGATGTTGTTGAACGTCGAGTTGTGGCATCGCATGTACATCGACGGCGTGGATCGTCATGTGTTGGCGGATGAGATGGCGTCGGCGCCGGTGGGCGC
>JAJDDS010000715.1 GCA_029260195.1 Phycisphaerae bacterium | reverse complement strand
CTCGACGTGTTGCAGGGTGACGGGGACGGCGACGGGGACGTGGACCTCTTCGACTACGCGATGTTCAGCAGTTGCGCGTCGGGGCCGCAGATACCGGTTGATCCGTCCTGCGCGGGGTTCGATCTCGACGTCGATGGTGACGTCGACTTGCGGGACTACCGCGCGTTTCAGGACGCGTTTACCGGACCGTGTGCGGTGGCGATCCTGAAACAGCCAAGCGATCTTGCAGCCTGTCTGGGGGCGACGGTCGTGCTCGACGTTGTGGCGGAAGGGGACGGGCTTAACTACCAGTGGAGCCGCAACGGCGTGAACATTTCCGGGGCGAACGGGACGTCGCTGGTCATCGATTCGGTGACTGCGGAATCGGCTGGGAGCTACGCTGTGTTCGTGCAGGGAGCGTGCGGTGCGGCGTTGTCGGACGTCGCGGTGCTCGAGGTCGGCCCGGAACCGGAGGTGACGGCGCAACCGGCGGACGTTGACGTGTGCGAGGGTGAGGCGGCGATGTTCAGCGTCGAAGCCGACAGCGGTGTTCCGCCACTGGGGTACCGGTGGCAGCGAAATGGGTTTGATCTGGCCGGGGAGACCGGGGCGGGGCTGATTGTCGAGGACGTTGCACAGAGCGACGTCGGGGACTACCGATGCGTGGTGACCGATTCCTGCGACGTGTCGACGAACTCGGACGCGGCGGAACTCCACATTCCGGACGTGGTGTTCACCGTGCAGCCGGCGAGTGGCGTGATTTGTTCGGGGGACGCGATATTCCTCTTCGCCACCGCGACGGACTCGCCGACGTTCCAGTGGCTGAAGGACGGCGTGCCGATCGACGGGGCGACGCAGCCGTTTCTCGCGGTGTCGGACGCAACGGCAGATGACACGGGCACGTATTCGGTGATCGCGGCGGGGCAGTGCAATACGGCGACATCGGAGGATGCACTTGTCGAGGTGATCGACTGTGGGAAGTAGGGTCGCGATTGGCACGGCGATTTGCCATTCGCGAGCGGTGGGATTCACTCCACGCGATCGTCCGCGAGGACTGAAGTCCTCGGCTCGCCGCAAGACGTCCTCCAAGAAGACAAGCAGCCGGGCCGCTCGAAACCGACGGATCTTAGTCCGTGGGTGTCCGGCGGCCCGGCATATCAAAAATCCGTGCGGCAGGCGTCGGTCAACGACGCGCCGGCCGGCGGAGTGACGAAAAGGCGCTACGGCTGAACGTTGTTCATCGCCTCCATCGCCCACGACTGTGTCGCCGGGGGCGAGACGCCGTTGATCAACTGCTTAAACGCCAGCAGGTCAAGCGGATTCACGCCGCCCGAACGGTTCGCGTCCAGGTAATCCACCACCAAACCACGGTCGGGGCCGCTTACCTCGTTGACGTACTGTTTGAACCGCAATAGATCCAGCGGGTTCACGTTGCCGCTCTGCGTGATGTCCGCCGGGAGGAACCCGACGTCCACGCGATCCAACTCCTGCATGCCGGGACCGAGGTCACCCATGTTGGCGATGACGTCGCCGTCCATGTTCTCAGCCTCGACGCGGACGGTGGTCCATTCGCGGAGCGTGATAATCCGACTCAGTGTCACGACGACGGTTTGATTGTCGGCTGTGCTGATTCCGGTCACCGTCGGCGGAGCCAGCGCGCCCGTCTCGGTCACGAAAAACGCGTCGGCGGACAGATCGGCGCCACCGATGTTGCGCATCGGCTCGGAGAATCGCACCGTCACCTGCGCCAGCCCGCGGTCGAAGTTCACGCCGTCGCTGCTCTCGGATCTCGGATCGATGTACCCGGTGAACGCGGCGTCACCAAACGACGTGTCCTGCAGCCCGTAGATGATCTGCGGGACGACGGGTCCGCTGGTCACTCCGGTGACCGTCATCGGCGACCCCGGGTCGTACATGCCGAGTGACACGGTCACGTCCCCCGGGGGCCTATCGGCATCGAATCGGAAGTTGTAGACCGTCCCCCAGCGTACGGGGTTGTCCACCGTGGTCCATTCACACGATCCACCTCCGACGGAAACACTCCACGGATCGTTCGAGTAGCCCGCGTTCCCCTCATCGTGATGGCGTACCGCGTGGAACCCTTCGTTGGTGACCGTCACGCCGGCGGGGATCGGGATGCTGAACGTCTTGACCTTCCGGTCCATGTCGAGATTCAGCAGCGCGTATTCGTAGTGCCACGTCCCGTCACCCAGGTCCGTTGATTTCATGGCGAGGATGCACCGCCCGTCGGGCGACACGAACTCGACGACCGGAACCTCCTGCGCCAGCACGGTCTGCCGCGCGCCTGTCCAAGCGTCGATGGTCAGGCCGATATTGGGCATCGTCCCCCCCCCGCTCATACTGAAGAACCAGGTCCCACCGGGCGATCCGTTCGGCGTCACCGGCTTCCAGCCCGAGCTGTTGATCATGTTGACATCGTCGTAGCAGTAGTACACCTGGTCGGTGAAGTACGTCGCACCCGCATTCTGTGCGGGGTCGAGATCGGCGTCGTTCACCTGCAGCCGGTGCGAGATCGCCGTGTGCGGACCGCCGCCAACCTGGAAATGCGAGCCGGTGTAGGACCAGTCACCGGTCCACGGGTTCAACTCGTGACGCGGTCCCAGCCCACTTTGGCCCGCATTGAGCGGTGACGAGTAGGTGTCCGTGCAACCCACGTTGAGGGTCGAGCAACCCGTCGGAAACGCGCACTGCGTCGTGCATTGGGAGTTGTCCAGCGCGCAGAACCCATGCTTGATCCACGATTGGCCGATCTGCTCAAAACGGTCGTTCTTGATGCGAAAGACGTTGTAGACGATGTAGGGGTGCTTCGGATTCGGGACGGGGAACCAATCCAATCGTTCGTCGCCCAGGTTCCACGACGTACCGGCCGACGACAGACCGACGACACTCCCCAAACGACCGAACTGCCGCAGGTCGTAGACCTGACAGAGCGTGACATCCGGTCCGATGACACCCGCTTCGGTGTCGCCGTCCATGGGAAGCAACGCATCGAGGGGCGCCGGTTGATCGCCGTCGATCCACTCCGCCGCGACCCGGATCTGCGCCGTCCCCAGCGCCGCGCCTGCCAACTCCGGATGCCCGAGCATACTCGCCAGCATCGGCGAAATGGTCACCCGCCGGCTGAAGAGCGTCAATTGCGCCGCTCGCGGATCGAACCCCGCCTTGAGATCGCGCAGTTCCAGACAGCCGCCGTCGCACGCAAACGCGCCCGCCGATGCCAGCGCCAACTGATCCACCTGGCGGGGCGTATCTCCCGAAAGCAACTCCAACCCGTCAATCAGTTGCACGCTCCGGCCAAACACGTCCACCACACTACCGTTCAGCACCGTGAACGTCAGCGCAGAGTCCGACGGTACTTGAAGCGTCAGCTTGGAAAACGGCGCACTCGACGACGCTCCCTCGATGGCGTCGGCTGCGGTGACGCCCGCTTCGTCCAGGAGGTCGTGATAGAGCATCAGCGTCGCCGTCCCATTCCGCGCCGACCAGATTTCCTCCCCAACGGATGGTAGCGCCGTCATCGATAACAGGATCGTGGCTAGCGCCGCGCACCGAACCATCGCATTACGATCTTTCATGGAGACCCTTCCTTTCATACACCATCGGAACCAGAGGCGACCGTGCGTCCGTCATCGCAAATACACCCTCGCCGCCTGAACCGAGCGGACGTGCATCCGATGTGCACCGCTCCTCCTCCATAGGCAGCACCCAATTAAGTTACTTACTTTATGGAGACGTTTCAAGCGCGGCGTATCGAAAAAAATGCCATCGCATGCAGACCCACAGACGAACGCGGGGCGGTGATTCTCTGCTCGATTCACCTTTCAGCGACATGTGCTTTACTTGGTTAACCTGCAATGGAAAGACGTCGCCCTCGACGCTCGGAGCGTCAAACAACTTGAACCGCACCCGCGTTTTGCGATAGGATGGTGGCCTGTGAACGGTTTCGGGGCGGGTGGGGATGCGACGTCGCGGCCTACCTCGCGAAGAGGCCGCGTTGTGAACGAACGTGGCCCGTCAGCGGCCGCAGGAGGAGTGAAACATGCAGAGGATAATCCCCGTCTCGATCGCAGCCGTCGTCTTGTTCGCCGGCAACCCCGCCGAGGCTCGACCCAATTTCGGACGCAACTGCTCCGACTGTCACAACGGTGGGGCTCCGCCCGCCGCCGCCCCCATCGAGGTGGTCAACTTCGACGGTGTCGCCGACCCCGACGAATCCCAGACCGGCGCAACCGACCGTGGATTGCTCAAGTTCTTT
>JAJDDS010000714.1 GCA_029260195.1 Phycisphaerae bacterium | reverse complement strand
GTCCTCGGAATCGTTGGTTGAGTACGTCGATGGGCGGTGTGCTCAGGTACTTGGGCAGGTTGTGGGCGATGTTGCGGCAGGTGATTTTCGCGTTGCCGACCAGGGTCAGGAGGGTCATGCGCGAGTAGGCGAACAGGTCGGTGATGAGGCGTGCCGCTTCGGAGTGAAAAGCGTCCGCGAGGATCCGCGAAGGCGGATGGATGACGAACTGGGCGCCAAGCATGATAAGCGTGTTGTAGGGCTTGACCCGTTCGTGGATGCCGGCTTTGTCCAGCCGGTCCAGGATCAGCAATCGGTTCGCCCGGATCATGTCCGAGAAATCGAGGTTGGCCATGGCGGCGGATAGCAGTGCCATGGATGGCTCGACGACGATGACGACACAATCGCCTTCGAGGCGTTTGTTGAGTTCGAGGATGTGATAGCCGAGTCCGAACCCAAACACGACGAAGCAGAACTTTCCGTCCATCGGCACGGTATCGATCAGCTTTCGAGCTTCCTTGATCGGGTCGTATCGGCTGTGCAGGAAGGTCTTGCCGTTGCCGCTATTTAATTGAACGGTGACGTGTCCGGATCGCGTGGAGACGCAGGTTGGCCGGTCCTCGTCGGGGATTTCGTCGATACGCTGGGCGAGTTGGGGGTCGAAGCGGAATAGGGCTTCCATGTTGCGGATGAACATGGCGTGCGGGTCCGCGCTTGGTGTGCCGGTGCATGGGGAAGGGGCAGTCGTCGTGGCGGTGATGTCGGGGCCCTCCATGTCCGCGCGGAATCAGTCCGTCGGGCGCACGTTACGGTTCAATCGGCAAATTCACGGGAATGACTGGACGCGAATTTGAGACGCTGCAGGTACTCGTCACGCGGGATTTCGACGGCGCCGAACCGTTCCAGATGGTCGGTCAGGAACTGCACGTCCAGCAGAGTGAACTTGCGCTCCTTCATCCGCTCGACCAGGTGGACCAAGGCCACCTTCGACGCGTCAGTTCGGCTGTGGAACATCGATTCGCCGAAGAACGCGCCCCCGAGCGTGACACCGTAGAGTCCGCCCGCGAGGATGTCGTCTTCCCACGTCTCGACGCTGTGGGCGAAACCCATCTCGTGCAGGCGTTTGTAGGCGTTCATAAGGTCGGACGAAATCCACGTTCCTTCCCCGCGCTCAGCGCATGCGGCGATCACCGCGCCGAAATCTCGATCGACCGTCACCGTGAATCGATCCGACGCGCACCGGCGCCGGAGGTTGTCCGAAACATGAAACCCCTCCAGCGGGATCACCGCACGGGGGTCCGGACACAGCCACATGATCTCGCCCCGCTCGTCCGCCATCGGGAAGATCCCTTCCGCGTAGGCGCCGATCAGGATCATGGGTTTGAGTTCGGAAAGCATGCAGCCCGCTCCGCGGCGGCTTGAGTTCGTCGGGTCATGCGCGCCGGTCGCGCCAACGGACATCGTATCGGTTCGCGCGCCGCCGACAAACTGGGGTCGTGCTAGCACGGGTCTCTGTCATTCCGAGCGCAGCGAAGCGTCTTGCTGAAACGCTATTCGCGGCTAGATTCCTCGCTGCGCTCGGAATGACAGAGGGCACTCCGAACGACGGGTGACGACGTAGTGGTTCAGCGACCGGCGCGCAACGGCGAACCGGCAGCGTCACGGCAAAGAAATGTGAATTCCCACCGGCGGGATGCGCGGTCAGGATTCGATGGCGGACACCGTGACCTGCAGGAAGCGCTGGCGGTGTCCGATTTTGCGGCGATACCCCTTGCGGCGGCGGTACTTGATGATGTGGATCTTGTCGCCCTTGAGCTCGTTGACGATTCTCGCGACGACCTTGGCGCCCGCGACGTACGGCTGGCCGATCTTGCTGTCAGCCCCGTCACCAATCATCACCACGCGATCGAATTCGATCGTGGTCTGTCCCTCGTCCAGGTCGTGGCGTTGGACCTCGAAGGTACTGCCCTGTTCGACCTTGTACTGATGCGCGCCGTCCTCAATCACCGCATACACGTCACTGACTCCGGCGTGAACGATGCCCATCGGTCCACGCGACGGACCGTCCGGTCAACCCGACCGACCCGATCCGAACGCGGCATTGTGATCGCATCCGCCAATCGCGTCAAGGGGCCGAAGTCCGGTGTTTTCCCGGGTTGCTTCCCGAGTCGGGTGGCAATTTCGCGGAACTAGCAGATCGGGGACCCCGCAGACGTGAAAACGGGTCCGGTTGCCTTTCCGAGTCCCCGTCGTCATTCCGAGCCAAGCGAGGAATCTAGCTGGTGCTTTGTTCGCGGCTAGATTCCTCGCTTCGTTTGGAATGACCGGAGGGGGCGCTGCGGTAGAGCGCTTCAGGGATTTCGCTATCATGGTCTGGCGATGGCGGCGGATACGATACACAAATCGGGAGCCCAAAACACAATGATGGACCTAAAAGGCAAGCGGGCGTGGGTGTGCGGCAGCACCCAGGGCATCGGCAAGGCGTGCGCGATGGAACTGGCCGGTCGAGGCGCCGCGGTCACGCTGTTCGCCCGCAACGAAGCCACACTCAAGACCACGCGCGACGAGCTGAGCACCGAGGCGGGCCAGACGCATGACTTCGTCTGCGCCGATTTTGGCGAGCCCGGCAACTTGGCTGAGTCAGCCCGAAAGCACCTCGCCGCGACTGGACCCACCAGCATTCTGGTCAACAACACCGGCGGACCCAAGTCCGGACCGATCGTCGAAGCCAAGCCGGACGCCTTCCTCGGCGCGATCAGCAACCACGTAGTCTGCAATCACCTCCTGATGCAGACGGTGCTGCCCGGCATGAAGGAGGCTGGCTACGGGCGGATCGTCAACATCATTTCGTCCTCCGTGTTCATGCCCATCAAGGGACTCGGGGTGTCCAATACGACCCGCGCCGCCGTGGCGAACTGGGCCAAGTCGGTGGCAGGCGAGGTCGGGCTGTTCGGGATCACGGTGAACAACGTGCTCCCCGGGTACACCGACACCGTGCGTCTCAAATCCCTGATCAAAGCCAAGGCTGACCGCGAGGGTGTTAGCGAGGAAGATGTTGTCCGAACGTGGATCGGATCGATCCCAATCGGACGGTTGGGGCGCCCGGATGAAATCGCGTCGGTCGTCGGATTTCTGGCGTCACCAGCCGCGTCGTACGTCAGCGGGATCAACATCCCAGTCGACGGCGGGCGGTTGGCGGGTCAGTAGATCATGCTCGCCATCAGAAATTACATCGACGGCGAACTCGTCGAACCGGTGGCGGGGCGGTACCTGGACAACGTCGACCCATCGACCGGGCACGTCTACTCCCGGGTTCCCGACAGCGACGCGGAGGACGTCGAACTGGCTGTCCAGGCTGCCCGCCGGGCGTTTCCCGCGTGGTCGCGGATGAGCGTCGACGAGCGATCTGGGCACCTTCTGAAAATCGCCGACGTGCTCGAAGCCGATCTCGACCGATTCGCCCGCGCCGAGTGCGTCGATAACGGCAAACCGCTGACCCTGGCGCGCTCGCTCGACATCCCGCGGTCGGTGAAGAACGTGCGATTCTTCGCGACCGCCGTCACCCATGCCCACTCGGAATGCCACGCCACCGACGACGTTGCCATCAACTACACGCTCCGCAAACCGCGCGGCGTGGCTGGGATCATCTCGCCGTGGAACCTGCCGCTGTATCTGTTCACCTGGAAGATCGCCCCGGCGCTGGCGACCGGGAACACCGTCGTCGCCAAGCCGTCCGAGGTGACGCCGATGACGGCCTTTCTGTTCACCGAACTGTGCCAAAAAGCCGGTCTGCCCCCGGGTGTGCTGAACGTGGTCCACGGATCGGGCCCGAGCGCCGGTGCTCTCATCACCGCCCACAGCGCGATCCCAACGATTTCGTTCACCGGCAGCACCCGCGCCGGCGCGGAAATCGCCGCGACGACGGCGCCCATGTTCAAGAAAGTCGCCCT
>JAJDDS010000713.1 GCA_029260195.1 Phycisphaerae bacterium | reverse complement strand
CGATGGCGGCGCCGAGACCGGCGAGCGCAATGCCCGCGTAGAACATGCCGTGCGGCGCGGCGCCGGGCTTCCGCCAGAGCATCGAGACGATGGTGTTGACGATGGGGGCGCCGGCGAAGACGAGCGGAGCGACGTACAGCGGACTGCCGCCGTGTTTCATCGCGAAGACGATGCCAAGCGCGCCGAGCGCGCCGAGGATACCGGCTGCGGTGGACAGCGAGACGCCCTTATTGGTGAGCGCCATGGGTTCGGTTCGGAAGGCGAAGAGGTAGATCAATACCGCGGCTGACACCAGAAAGTAGGCGAGGCCGACGAAAAGGAACGCGCGGAGGGCGCTGTTCTTGCCGAAGGCCATCTGGCCGTGGTGGATCATGGGGACGTAGGCGCCCCAGCAAAGGATGGTCATGACGACAAAAAGCGGCCAGGATTTCATACCGTTCTCCGGGGCGTTGATGAACACGTGCGGGCCTCGCGCCGGCCCGACGATGCTCCTTGCGAAAGCACGAAACGCTGAGCGTCATTCTGGGCGAGGCGAAGCACCTTGCGCCGTATCTGGCAAGATTTCTCGCTTCGCTCGGAATGACAATGTGCAGTATTCCCCTCCTCTACGTAGTATTATGGTGTCAATTGGGCACCGTGGCCATGGCGGCGACAAGTTCGGACCGGATCGCGTCCGGGATGGGCGTCTTGCAAACCTGTCCGTCCCCACAGAGGCAGCAGACAGCCGTCGTCTTCGCGATGGCGATGGTCTTGCCACGACAATCGAAACGCACCTCGAATGAGTAGGACTGGTCGCCAACACGCGTGACGACGAAAGTCAGCTCGATCTCATCCTCGAAACGGGCTGGTTCGAAGTATTCGCACTCGGTGGCGACGCGGGGCCAGCCGACGTGCTTGCCGTCCTTTGGTGTCATGATGCTCTGTCCCATCGAACGCCAAAAAGCGTGCTCGGTTTCCTCCATGATGCGGAAGTAGTTGGCGAAATGGAGGATGCCAGCCGCATCCGTCTCTGCGAATTGCACGCGGCGGATCATGGTGAATGGTCGGGGCATGGGTCAGGCTTTCGTGGGTGTGGTCGGCGTGAAGAACTTGGCAATCGTCGCGGCGGAAGGGGCTGGCGTCAGCAGGGAGACGACAATCATGGCGACCGTGGAAGCCATCGTAATGGTCGCCACCGGCATCATGCCCATGAAGAGAAACCCGCCGTTGGCGCCGTAACCCGACTCAGCAAAAAGCCAAAGCCAGGTGGCTGCGGTCACAAGAACGGATGCGTAGGCGCCCGCCTTGGTGACGCGCTTCCAGTAGACGGCTGCGATGAGCAGGGGGAACAGGCTTGCGAATCCACTGAAACACCAGACACCCAGGGTGAAGATCCCGCGCGTGCCCTGAAGCTTGATGCCGAGCAGATAGGTGGCTGTCATCACGAGGACGACGAAGAGTCGCCCGAAGAACACCTTCTGTCGGTCGGTCTGCCGGTCGTGGGCGATGTAGTGGCCGACGATGTCGTTCGCGAAGATGCTGCTGATGCACAGGACCTGCGAGTCGAGACTCGACATGATGGCTGCGAGGATGCCGGCGGTGAGCAGTCCGCCCAGGAGAGGGTCGGAGAGTTTCTTCACCATGATGGCGAGGACGGCGTTGGGATTGGCGAAGTCGGGCGGGATGACCGCGCTGCCCTCGACGATGGCGGAGGTCGCCCAGACACCGATGAGGACGCACGGGACCCAGACAACCATGATGAGTATCGGATGGATGACGACGGCGAGTCGGAATGTCTTGGCGGACTTCGCGGTGAGCCAGTGTTGAAACAGGTGGGGGAACATGCCGGCGCTGAGCGGGATGAACAGGTAGCTGAAGAAGTGAAGTTGAGTGATTTCGTGGGGCGGTTTGGGTTTGATGATGGCTTTGGCGGGGTCGGCTTCGTATTCAGCGAGCTTTTGTTCGTAGTGTTGGATGTCCTCAGCGTCGACGCCGCGCTTGAGCTTCGTAGGGTTGTATTCCTTGACCAGACTGGTTGCGTTCACCGGTCCGCCGAGCCTGTTGGAAATGACCGCGACGGTGACGCCGCCAAGGATGATGAACACAATGGTCTGGAAAGCGTTGGCCCAGGCTGTACCGCGGACGCCGCCGAAGAAGACGTAGATCAGCACGACGAGACAGATGACTCCGGAACCAAGCCAGAACGGAAGCCCGCCGTTGGTGGCGACGAACAGGTCCGGGAAGGCGCCGGCAGTGACTTTCTGAAGGACGGTTCCCGCGCCGAGCACGCCGATCAAGAGGTAGGGGACGAGTAAAGCGACGACGATGGGAAACATGAGCAAGCCGAGCTTGTCGGACTCGAACCGGTCGCGGAAGAACTGAATTTGCGTCATGTATCCGAAGCGCTTGCCGAACGACCAAAGCCTGATGCCGACCAGAAAGAAGCAGGCGGAGTGGATGATGCCTGCCCAGGAAGCCATCTTGCCGTAGACGCCGATGCCGGATTTGAACGCTTCGCCGCTGCTACCGACCAGAGCGAACGCGGTCATGGTGGTCCCGAAAAGGGACATGACCAGCAGGAACGAACCGATGCCGCGAGACGCGACGTAGTAGTCGGCGGACGTTCCGCGGAAGAAGCGGTTGCTCAGCAGTCCCAGCCCGATCAGGAGGGACAGGTAGGCGACTACGATGACGACGGCGATCAGCCCCGCGCTCATTCGTTGGCACCTAGCTGCGTGTGCGCGGAACCCGCCGCACCGGATGGGTCGGTGGGCGTCGCGTCGACGAGGTCCACACCTTGTGGCCAACAGTAGCGAACAGCCAGCGCCCAGAGCAACCCGGCTGCGACGGATACGCCCGCGTGGTACGCGAGTCCCACGGGCATGAATCCGCAGACCATCGTCTCGGCGTCGTTCCACCACCAGAAGTCCTGGTGGGCGACGGCCAGCAGAATGATGAGCGTGTAGACGATTCGTTTCATGGCGCGGGGATGAATCCTTCCAGCGTGATGGGCTCTGGCAAGTCGACGTAGTGCGCCAGTGCCTCGAACATGTCTTGCAATCCGCCGTCGAAGACGTCGCCGATGAGCACTCGGACGATGGCGTCATGATAGCGTGGATGCTCGCGAAGGAAATCGCCGAAGCTGAAATCGCGATTGTAGAACGCGTGGACCAGCTGGCCGATGTGCTGGATGCCCTCGACGAGGCGGGGGGCGAAGACGCCGAGACGATCGCCGGAGCAGTCACCGGCGCTGATGGCGTCGTGAATGGCGTCGGCGGCGAGTTCGCCGCTTTTGAGGGCCAGCATGACACCGGATGAGTAAACGGGATCGAGGAAGGCGAATGCGTCGCCGACGAGCACCCAGCCATCACCGGCGATACGCTTCGCGCGGTAGGAGAAGTCGCTGGTGACGTAGGCCTGGCTGACGCATTCCGACGACGCGAGGCGGCGTGCGATCCCGGGGCAGTCGGCGATTTCCTCGCGTAGAGTCTCGAGCGGGGCATCTCCGCGTCCCGTGCAGAGGAATGACGGCGGTGCGACCACGCCGACGCTGGTTATGTCCTTGTCGAGCGGGATGAACCAGAACCAACCCTTGCGCTCGGGAGTGTGGATGACAACGGTCGCGCCGGCGTTGCGGCCTTGGTCGCGGGCTGCGCCTTTGAAGTAGGCGTAGATGGAGGCGTTGTGGAGCTTTTCGTCGGGCGCGCGCAAGTCCAACTGCCGGGCGAGCAGCGTGGATTGACCGGTGGCGTCGACGACGA
>JAJDDS010000712.1 GCA_029260195.1 Phycisphaerae bacterium | reverse complement strand
CACCCGTTCCGCGCCGTCCGCCTCACCGCCGGATACCGCAGGCAATTCGAGTTCGGCGCGACCGTCGACTTCCGGGCGCGATGGACCGGCGTCACCCACGGCGCCCCGCGACGCATCACGCGATTCTTCACCCTCGAAGGGAACTACCGCCACCCCGTCACCAGATCACTCACCGTCGAAGGAACCGTCATCTACCGCAACGAGCAGGACAGCCTCAGTCGCGATAACGAGGGCGTCGACGTCGACCTCTCCCTCGAATGGATCGTCCGCCAAACCGAGTTTCGTGTGACCTACGAGTTCAACCAATTCGACGATGACTTTACCGACACCGATTCCTCGGTATTGTTCGTTCAAGTGCGAAGGAACTTCTGATGCGCGAGTTCAACCACATGGCCGCTGCCCGCGTCAATCATCCGTTCGCCCGAGTAGCGGGCGCCCCCACTGTCGCTCGTCCGGCCGCCACCGGCACCGTCCACTACGACCCGAGTCGCGCGCCGTGCCCAAGCCGAACGCGCGGGCATGGGACGGCGTCGGTATCACACCATGGCCGCGCAGCGATTGGAAATGCCACCCTGCTCGCCGCGATCACCATCCTCGCGGTCGCCGGATGTCGCCACACCCTGCAACCGATCTTCCCCGACCGTCAGCCCCCGCTCGTCTGGCCATTGGAATCCGACACCCCGCGCATTCGTTTCGTCGGCATGATCCACTCCTCCAAAGACCTCAAGCCCCCGCCGAAACCGTTCCAAGCGCTCGGCGATTTGCTCATCGGCCCCAAGCCCCCAGACCTACTCTACGGACCCCGCGACATCGTCGTCACGCCCGACGGACACCGACTCTGGATCGCCGATCCCGGGGGAAGATGTGTCCACGTCTTTGACCTACTGAAACGCGCCTACATTAAAATCACCCGCGCCGACGACGAGCCGTTCCTAAGCCCCGTCTCCGTCACACTCGGCCCTGGCGGTTCGCTCTTCATTTGCGATTCCGAGAACATCGGCATCCATCGCTTCGACGACACCACCGCCGAGCACATCGAGACACTCCGACTCCCGGAAGACCTCCGCCGCCCGGTGGCGATCCACTACGATCCACCATCGCGCGAGCTGTACGTCGTCGACGTCGTCGCGCACGACATCAAGGTCCTGAATCCCGACGCCAACTTGCTCCGCATCATCGGACGGCGCGGCGAAAAACCCGGCGAGTTCAACTTCCCGTCGGGTGTCACATTGGACCGCGACCGCCTTTGGGTCGTCGACTCTGGAAACCACCGTGTGCAGTCCGTCACACCCCACGGTAAACCCATCAGCGCCTTCGGACGCGCAGGCGATGCACCCGGCGACCTCGCGCTCCCCAAAGCCATCGCCGCCGACCGCGACGGAAACCTCTACGTCGTCGACGCACGATTCGAAAACGTACAGATCTTTGATCCCGATGGCAGACTGCTCATGGTCTTCGGCCACGAGGGCACTGCCCCCGGTGAGTTCTGGCTCCCCGGTGGCGTCTTCGTCGACATGGCTGACCGCATCTGGGTCTGCGACGCCTACAACCGACGCGTCCAGGCTTTCCAACGCATCGACTCGATCTCCAACAACCTCGAACGGTAACAGAACAATGCCCGCTCAATTACCCCATTCCAATGTCAGTCAAACGACCCCCGCCGTCATTCCGAGCGCAGCGTGGAATCTCGCCGACCACGCACGAAAACGCCCCCCCCTTCGATGCGCCCCCGCGAACTCCGCGCCCTTTCCGTTAATCCGGTTCTTCCGTCACTCATTGTCAGTCGCCAGTGGTCAGTCGTCAGTGCCTCGGCGCTCCGTTCTCCGCCCGCCCCCCTTCGGGCATTTCTCCCCGAACTTTCGACTTTCCCTCCTCACCGCCTTGACCCTCTCCGCCACCGCCGCCCTCGCACAGACCCGCGTCTCCGACACCGTACACAACCTCTCCGCCGGTGGCCCCGGACAGGTCCGTGCAGCCTCCGAAGCCCAGGTCTGCATCTTCTGCCACGCTCCGCACAACACCGGCGGCATGAAACCCCTCTGGAACCGCGATCTCCCCATGGGCAACTACACCATCTACCAATCGTCCACCCTCGATGCCCAACCCGGACAGCCCACCGGTGACAGCAAGCTATGCCTCAGTTGCCATGACGGGACCATCGCCCTCGGAAGCGTCCTCAGCCGAAATGAGTTCATCCAGATGGTCGGAGGCGATTTCATCCCCGCCGGGCTCACCAACCTCGGTACCGACCTCTCGGACGACCACCCCGTCAGCTTCCTCTACTCCTCCGGACTGGCAGCCTCCGACCTCCAACTCGCCAACCCAGCCACACTCCCCGACGACGTCAAGCTCGACGCAGCCGGACAGTTACAATGCACCGCCTGCCACGACCCGCACCACAACACTTTCGGCGACTTCCTGGTCATGTCCAACCAGTTCGGGCAACTGTGCAACACTTGCCACACCATGAACGGCTGGTCCATCGCCGCTCACAAGACCTCGGGCGCCTCCGTCACCGGTGCTGGCACCGTCTGGCCCTACACCACTGTCGCGGAAAACGCCTGTCGAAGCTGTCATCGTCCACACACCGCAGCTGGCCGCGAGCGACTCCTCATCGCCGAAAACGAAGAGGACAACTGCTTCGCCTGCCACGACAGCCAGGTCGCCGACGCCAACATCCTGGCGGAACTCGACAAGTTCAGCGCACACGACACACGACAGTTCCTCAACGTCCACGACCCGGCTGAATCCCACCTCGCAGCGCAAACTCACGTCGAGTGCACTGATTGCCACAACCCCCATGCAGCCTCCGCGCAGCCTCCGGGTGGCCCCTACGTCCCCATCGGCGCCACATTGGCTAACGTCCGCGGCGTCACCATCGCCGGGACCGAAATCGACTCCGCGCAACACGAGTACGAGGTCTGTTTTCGCTGCCACTCCGACAACCCCGTCCCAATCAATGACGCGATCACGCGCCTGTCAGCCACCGCCAACTTGCGACTCAAGTTCTCCCCCGGCAACCCCAGCTTCCATCCCCTCGTGACTTCCTCGCCCAGTTCCGACACTGTCAGCCTCATCCCCGGCCTGCCCACCGGATCGCTCATTCGTTGCACCGACTGCCACAACAACGATTCCGGCCCCGGCGCGGGCGGCGCAGGACCGCAGGGTCCGCACGGCTCGAATAACAACTATCTGCTGGAGCGGAACTACAACGTCAACGACGACACTCCCGAGTCCAACTTCGAGTATGCCATGTGTTACAAGTGCCACCAACGTGCCAGCATCCTCGGCGACGACA
>JAJDDS010000711.1 GCA_029260195.1 Phycisphaerae bacterium | reverse complement strand
GGGCTGCGTGGGGATGTTCTTCGCCACGGTAGACTTTGAGTTTCTTGAACATTCTTCGGCCGAGTGCGCTCTTTGGGAGCATTCGCCGAACGGCGGCTTCGATGATGCGCTCCGGTGTTTTTTCGAAGACGTCGCGCATCGAGACTTCTTTGTAACCGCCGGGGTAGTAGCTGTATCTGGCGTAGGATCGTTGGTCGAGCTTCTTGCCGGTGACCTTAATCTTGGCGGCGTTCGTGATGACGACGAAGTCGCCTGTGTCGACGTGGGGTGTGTAGATGGGTTTGTGCTTACCCATTAGCACGCGCGCGACGTTGGCTGCGAGCCGTCCCAGGATTCTGTCAGTGGCGTCGGCGTGATGCCACTTCTGGTCGACGCGGCCAGGTTTGGCGACGGTTGATCGTATGGTGCCTAGGGGCATGGAATCGCCTCGAACTTCATTAACCTCTCACGGAATCGGACGCGGGAGCATAACGGTTCCAGCAATGACGTCAAGGGGGATCGTCGGTTTTGGGTGACGGTTTGAGGTGAAGAGTCCAGGGTGGATGTTCGCCGTTTGTACGGGGCTAGGTGGATGCGCTTGGGCTGGCGGGCTAACATGGAGACATGGCAAGTGGACAGGAGCTGGTAATTCAGACGGTTCAGGGGGTAACGGTCGCGACGATCACCAGCGCCTCGCTGGTCGATGCCGCGAGCATCGATGGGCTTCGGGATGCGCTCTTCGAGCTGATCGACAAACAGGACCGCAGGAAGCTCATTCTCAATATGGCCAAGGTGCAGCATCTGTCCTCGGCTGCGTTGGCTGTGCTGTTGCCGCTCCAGGAGAAGTACAAGAAGGCCAAGGGGCGGGTGGTGCTGGTGGGGGTGCGTCCGGAGCTGATGAAGCTGTTCGAGATCACCCGCCTGACCAAGCTGCTGACGTTTGCGCCGACGGAGGAGGCGGCGATGTCATTGCTGGGGACGTTTCGCGGGTAGCGGCGGCGGAGGCGTCCCCCTTTCTTGACCACTTTCCTGACTGAGCGGAACAACCCGATTCACTGGTTAGGCACGAAAACCGCATTTTTCTTCACAATTTCCGTGTAAGAAACGGCTCGCAGCCGCGACGTACCCCAGGAGCGGGACGTTCCCGCCGGTGTCGAGACCTCACTCCGAAAGGAGCACCAATCATGCTCGCCAAGCAGTCATTGTTGGTGATCGTCCTCGTGTCCGTCGGGGCGTGGTTCGCTCGGACGGCGATCGCCCAGTGCGCCCACGGCGACCCGGACGGCAGCGGAACCGTGGACCTGTCGGACTATTCACTGTTCGTCGATTGCGTCACCGGCCCCGCCGGCGCGCCAGTCTCGCCCGGCTGCGGGCCGGTTGACTTTGACGGCGACAGGGATGTCGACAAGGCAGATCTTGGGGCGTTTCAGGGCGTCTTCGGCGTGACGCTCGGTTCACTCTTCGACAATCGCGAATTTCAAGTAGGAGTCCAGCCTCCGTCCGTGGCCATCGGCGACCTGGACGGCGACGGGGATCTCGACGTGGCTGTGGGGAATTGGGATGGCGACAACGTCTCGGTCTCGCTGAGCGGATGCCTACCGTGAACCCGCCGGCGGTGTCGGGCGCTACCAAATCAACCGCTTGCACGCTATCATCGCCGCGTGTTTCGTACTTGAATTGGATCGAGCGTAGGAAAATCAGCGGCATGAGCATTCGCGTCTACAACACCCTTACCCAGCACAAAGAACCCTTCGAGACCATCGAACCGGGAAAGGTCGGCATCTACCTCTGCGGCCCCACCGTCTACAAGCCAAGTCACATCGGGCACGCCGTCGGACCGATCATCTTCGACGTCATCAAACGATACCTCATCCATCGCGGGTATGACGTACAGTTCGTCGTCAACATCACCGACGTCGACGACAAGCTCATCGAAGAAGCGGCTGCGCAAGACACGACCGTGCCCGTGCTGGCTGAACGCATCACAGCCATGTACCTCGACTCCATGGCCAGGCTCGGCATCGATACCATCGACGAGATGCCCAAAGCCTCCGAGCACATCGGGGACATTGTCGATCTCATCCAACGCCTCATCGGCAAGGATGCAGCCTATGTCTCCGGGGCGGACGTATATTTCGACGTCACCAAGGACGCCGACTACGGCAAGCTCTCCAATCGCAAACAAGACGACCAGACCGCTCAGCGCGATGTGGCGGGTGAAGAGAAACGGAATCCCGGCGACTTCGCGCTCTGGAAGGGATGCAAGCCGAATGAACCGGCGGAGGTGCGTTACGCGTCGCCGTGGGGCGAGGGGCGTCCGGGATGGCACATCGAGTGTTCAGCCATGAGCATCCGCTATCTCGGCGAGACGTTCGACATCCACGGCGGAGGATTGGACCTCATCTTCCCGCATCACGAGAATGAAATCGCACAGGCTGAGACCGCGACGGGCAAGACATTCGCGAAGTACTGGTTCCACAACGGACTGACGCGGTTCAACACGAAGAAGGTGAGCAAGTCGGACGCCGCCATGCAGGATGCGCTCAAGAAGATGACGCTGGGGACGCTGCTCGATAGCTACGGCGGCGAACTGCTGCGGTACTTCGTGATCAGCACGCACTACCGCCGGCCGATCGAATACTCCGACGCCGAGTTGGAGAGCAAGCGCAAGGGTCTCAGCAACTTCCACCGCCTGTTCGAGCGGATCGAACGCGTCTGCGGAACGACGGTCTATACCGATCCGACAGCCGGTAGTGACGAATGGGCGGCTGCCCCCGCGTCCGAATTCGCCGATTTCGCGAAGGATGTCGAGCGATTCGCCGAGCAGTTCTTCAGTGCGATGGATGACGATTTCAACACTGCGGCAGCGACGGCTGCGTGTTACGAATTGAACACGCGGATCAATCGATTCGTCGAAGAGCAGAAACTGGAATCCGGTGGGTCCGCGTCAGCGAAGACCGTCGCCTACGCCGCCGCGCGCAAGCTGATGGACCTCGGCCGCCTGCAGGGTCTGTTCATGTCCCCGCCCGAGTCGAGGGCTGGTGGTGACGAGGTGGTCGACAAGTTGATGGCTGTCCTGATCGACGCGCGCGCCCGCGCAAAGAAAGCCAAACAGTTTGACATCGCCGACGCCATCCGCGATCAACTCACTGACGCCGGTGTCACCCTCGAAGACCGCCCCGACGTAACGCTCTGGCGCATGAACTAACCGCCACCGTCCCAAAAGGGCCACCACCATGGAGATTGCCGTTACGGGCGCGACTGGGTTTCTGGGGCGATACATCGTCAATCGGCTCACCGAGGCCGGGCATCGGTGTCGATGCTGGTATCGTCCCGACGCCGACCGTGACGGATTCACCCACCCGGACCGGATCGAGTGGATCCTGGGCCGACTTGACGATCCGCGCGCGGCTGATGCCATTGTCGATCAGGTCAACGCCGTTATTCACTCGGCCCTGCACCACCCCGGCGGGGGATTCCGAGGCGGCGAAGGGGACGTCGTCGAGTTCGTCGAGAACAACATCACCGGGACGATTCGACTTATCGAGGCTGCACGCCGCGCCGACGCCGGCCGATTCATCTTCATCTCAACCTGCGCCGTCCACGAGGTTATTCTTGACGACCGCACCCTCGACGAAGCCCACCCGCTCTGGCCACTCACGCATTACGGCGCCCACAAGGCTGCCATCGAGAAGTTTATCCACAGCTACGGGTTGGGGTTCGGGTACGACGTTTGCGCACTGCGCCCCACGGGGATCTACGGGTTGGCGCGACCGGCTGAGACGAGCAAGTGGTACAGTCTGGTCCGCGCCGTCAGGAACGGCGGACCCATCACTTCCGGCACCGGTGGCAAGGAGGTTCACGTCGACGACGTCGCCAGAGCGTGCGAACTGCTGCTGACGGCTGATGACATCGCCGGACAAGCCTACAACTGTTACGACATGTACATCGCCACCCGCGATGTGGCTGAGATTGCAAAGAAGCTCACCTGCTCGAACGCCCGCATCGAATGCAACAACAAGGGTCCGAAACGCGAGATCGACACGACGAAGATCCGCGGGCTGGGGATGACGTTCGGCGGGCGCCCGCTCCTCGAACGAACCGTCCGACAAGTCCTCGATGCATGAAGGCGTGACTCACCCGGTCGCAGGGCGCGGAACAGCGCGCGCCATGCGATTGCCTACGGCGTGTAGCAGAAGCTGAGCGACAGCAGCAAGCACAACGCCACGATGACGAGTGTGCTGGCGGCGAGGTAAACGAACCAACTGGAAGCCCCTCTCCATCGAACACGGGCGTTCGCGTGCCGGCTTCGGTTTCGGTTTGGGCGGTCGTTTGTCACTGCGATTTGCATGGGCTGTCCACCCCGATGTGACCGAGATCCCGTTGGTATCTTCGGCTGGTTCTTGCCCTGTGATGAACGTCGCGGTCGCATCCGGCATCGGCGAGGCCTGCCCGGCGCGCCGTCAAATATCCGATAATCGCCCCACACGACAGGCTGCGGCGCGATATCCGCTCAATTGATCAGCCGGCGCCATGATTTTGGCGGGCCAGCGGTTGGGGTCCGCGGTCACTGGTTGGAATGCCCAGTCCTCGGGCGCTCTCGGCGAGGGCAGCCGAATCGCGTCGGCGGTCGTGCTGGCATTGACGCTGCGAGGCAAGATGGTGGTCGGTGGCGACGCCGGAATCCGTCAATTGGAATCGCGAGAAAATGATGAACCGAAAGCGCGGACGTGTGTAATAGTCGATGGGTGCGCGCGAAGTCCACATTGCGAGCGTGTGCTTCGTCATTCGGTTCCGCGTTCAATTGATGGCGTCGCGTGCGGTTCTGACCGTTTTTTACACCGATTTGTGGCGTTAGGCGCTACCATTTGGACGGGAACCACCGACAATTGTAGGAGGTTTCAGTGGCATTCCGCCGGAAGCGAAACGGTTCACGCCGATGCGTATCGCTCGCGAGTTCCGGTGGGTAGCAAGGAGACGAAATGATGTTTGAACACGGAACTCACGGAACTCGGCGACGCGGGGCGCGTTTCGCCGGCACGATTTTGGCCGCCGCCATCGCTGCGACGTCCACCGGCGCTTTCGCGTGCGATCCTGACGATGACGCCAAACAGAAATCAAGCGCGACGTTCCTGCGCCACGTTGGAGATCAAGGCCATGGTGGACACGGCGCAGAGGTCGACGTCCACATGGCCCGACTGCACGAGCAGCTTGAACGCTTGCAATCCGAACTCGACGCTCTTCGCCACGAACTGGGCGACATCGGCGGGCATCGCGGCATGGTGTTTGCGGCGCCTCCGCCCGCGCCCGACGGGTTCTTCGCCCCTCCGAAGATGCCGAAGATGCCGAAGCTTCCCGAGATGCCCGAGATCAATTGGGCCGAGATCCCGGACGTCCCCGAACTCCACCACGAGATTCAGGAGCATGTGCAGGAGTGGCAGGATCATGCCCAGGAGTTCCAGGAGCAGGCTCGTGAATGGCAGCGGGAGCACGCGCGTGAATGGCAAGACCACGCCCGCGAATGGAAGCGCGAGTGGCAGGACCACCGTCGGGAATTGGCGGAACATTGGCGGGAGGAGGCTGGTGAATGGAGAGAGGAGCAGCAGGAGTTCGCCCGCGAGTGGCGTGACGCTGCCCAAGAAATGGCGGGACGCGTACGCGACCGCGCGCGCGACGCATTCAAGCGCGAGCGTAACGTCGAACAACGCGAGCGCAAGCGCGCCGAGAGCCGCGCCAAAGCTGAGCGCAAGGAACGCCAAAAGAAAGGTGCCCGTGCCGACGCGGGATCGAAATCCGTGGGCGACAGCGTTCGGAT
>JAJDDS010000072.1 GCA_029260195.1 Phycisphaerae bacterium | reverse complement strand
GCGCTCATGCGCCCGGCGGACAAGTCGTTGAACATCGTCGCCATCGCGCAGTTGTCCCTCGCACAGCTGACGGATTTGTGTGAAGCGAATGGCGACCACGCGATCTTTCAGGCAGTCCTTGGCCTCCGGCTCGACGCGGTCGGGCTTGCCGATCCGGAGCGGCAAGGTCGGGCCCGGATGCTGCAACCCTGCCAGCACGTTGTCCACGGCCAGGTTGGTCTGTGAAACGATCAGCACGCGTTTGCCGGCGCGGGCCAACGCCTGCGCTGCGGCTGTGATGAGATAAGTCTTGCCCGTGCCGGGCGGCCCCTGGATCAGAGCCAGGTCAGGGGCGTCGAGCATCTTGATGAGCGCGTCCAGCTGGTCAGGATCGAGACGGTCGAGAATGTCCTCGTCGATATCCGCACGTGCGCCCGGGAGGCCGGCGTTTTGCACGTTAAAGAGCCACGCCGCGAGGTATGGGTTGCACCCCTCGCCCCTGAGGAATCGCCTGATCGAATTGCGCTCGGTTCTTAGCGGCTTCAACTCGGCGAAGATGGCAGACACCAGAAAACCCTCCTCCGGCATGTTGCGAAGAATGCTCTCGGCGTCTTCACCGTCTTCCGGTTCAGCCGTTATGATGACCGGAACCTTCTTGTTTGCGGCTTGATGGAAAGATGGACCTCTTCGCTTCGATGCCCGGGTTGGAGCGTTAGCGGCATCGACTCGCGTCACAGTTCCCAGTCGAGTAAGCCGGGGGCGCTGATTGAGGTCGGGTTCCCATACATCCGGAGAGCGGGAGGCACTAAGCGGCGCGGCGAGGACGAGCGAAGAGCTAAGTTCCCGGCGCAGGTTGGTCTGGTCGAGTGCCCCGGCGGTGTGAATTCGAACGGTGTTGTTGGGTCCGCCCTCGACTCTGTTGTAGCGAATCGCCGTTTGCTGGAGATGGAGAAGTTTCTCTCTCCAATCGAGGTACTCAAGCCAGGGCCTCAATTCTTCCTGAACGTCGTCCCGGATGTTGGGCAGCGACTCGAGCTTGCTCCAATCGTCCCTTTCGATGTATTCGTTTTTCGGATCGATGTGAACGATCGCGGTGAGTATGGTTTCGCAGGGGCGCGGCGCCACGTGCGCCACGGTGACAAATTGATCCACGACTAGCCGGCCCTGCCGACGGTAGCACGAAAACGCAGGTGTCAGGCCGCCTGCGGCGAACGAGGCCGCCTTCGAGCCTTCGATCGGTGGGCGGATGAGCCACCGGCCGTGTTCGTTGGTGGAGACGCTGGTGACAATCATCGTGCTAGGTAGTCCGCTTGGCCAAACGCGCACAAGAAACTCGCGCACGATGTCATCATCTCCCGCTAGTTCGAGCGCTGACTGATGTTGGCGTAGAAAAGCTGCCAGGCCTTCCCGGTAGCGGTCGGCGCGCAGCTGGGTTTCCAAGCACAAGCGCTGCAGTTCAAGCCGTTCGACGGTTGCCATTTCAATCTTCCGTAATGCCGCCGCTACCGGCGTGGTCGCCGCATGAACCGATAGAGAATGACCGCGCCGAGCAGCGCTACGGCTAGCACGGCCAGACGCGTGTACGCTCCAAAGTTGCGCGGTGCCAAACCGATGAGGTCCATCACGTCGAACCAATCGAATGTCGGTCCCGCAATCGCGATTGCAACGTAGGCGAACGCGATGCAAGCCAATGGCACCCCCAGCCAGGCCCATCTAAATCGCCAATAGTGGCGCGCGCGAGGGCGCTGAAAGCCGTCGGGTGGCGGTTCCTGAACTCCCTGCGGGGGTGGTCCTTGCAGCGGTCGTTGTGGTCCGTATTGCATAGTCATTTCCTTTCGTGTTTCAGCGATTGGCAGTTTTACCGTGAGCGGCGCCGACGCTGGCGACAGTTCGATGACGAGATAATCTCTTTGCCGGGAGGTTTGTCATCGTCCGGCAACCGAGCCGTCACGCCGTCAGAAGTCTTCTTGGCCAAAATAGGTGAGGGAAATCTGGATTCTTTTTTAGGAGATCAAGGTATGCGCAAACAAAAACACATTCGTGTCGAGAGCCATCCCCCCATCGTGCCCGGCCGGCGCTACACGGCGTTGGTCGCTGAACTGCGCGTCAGGCTCAAACAAAAGGAGCTTTACGCGTTCTTTGAGCTGCTCGGTAAGGAGCAGGACGGTCGTATCGAACAGGTGGTGTTACCTCTGCCGGCGCGCCCGTCCGGGCGCACGGCACGGTTCCTTCGGGCGTGTGGCGTAGCGCTTCACGCGGGCAGCGAGATCGATCCGCAGGAGGTTCTCGGTCGCAAGCTCGTCGTGCGGTTCGAGACCGACGGTGATGGGGGAAACGGACGAACGGCGTCGTTCGAACGAGCGCGAAAGGAGCGAGGTCATGCCCAACGGTGATCACGAACCGCATTTGCCGGAGCGGAGGCGCAGTGTCGGGGACCTGCCGTCGATTCTGGGAGAATACGTAACGGCCTTCGCCCGGACCGCATTCTGGGCGGTCGTCGCGATCCTCACCTGCGGCGCCGCCTATGTCGCGATCCGGGCTACGTGGTTTGGAATCCGCATCTGTTGCAAAGCGCTGGGAGTATAGCCATGGCTAACAGTAACAAGAACACGACGGTGCACAAAGTCGGCCGGATGCCCATCTACGACGCCGACGACCGTCTGGTGCTGGTCATTGACTCGCAAAAACGGACGGTGGTCACGCCCAAAGGCACGATGTTCGA
>JAJDDS010000710.1 GCA_029260195.1 Phycisphaerae bacterium | reverse complement strand
CCTCCGCCACGAGTAGCCACGAACGCACGCGCGTCGCGGGTTGACCGCCGAGGGTGCCTCGCCTAGAAACACCCCGCCCCCCCGCCGCGTCGGCGGCCTATTCGTTGCAAAAGGACAAATACCGTGCCCAACCCCGAAATTCGCAATGTCGCCATCATCGCTCACGTCGATCATGGCAAGACGACGCTCGTCGATCAGATGCTCCGCCAGTGTGGGCAGTTCCGCGACGCCCAACTCAAGGGCGAACGCATCCTCGACTCCAGCGACATCGAGCGCGAGCGCGGGATCACCATCCTCTCCAAGAACATCGCCATCGATTACCGCGGTACGAAGGTCAATCTCATCGACACGCCGGGACACGCCGACTTCGGCGGCGAGGTCGAACGCGTGCTCAAAATGGCCGACGGATGCTTGTTGCTGGTCGACGCGTTCGAAGGCGCCATGCCGCAAACACGTTTCGTCCTGCGCAAAGCGTTTGAAGCCCACCTCAAACCGGTCGTCGTCATCAACAAGGTCGACCGCCTCGACGCCCGGCCGTCGGACGTTCTCGACGAAGTGCTCGACCTGTTCATCGAACTCGGCGCCGACGATGCAGCACTCGAATTCCCCACCGTCTACGCCTCCGCGACCCAGGGATTCGCAACGCCGGATCTCGCGGATCAGCGCGACAACATCTTCCATCTGTTCGACACCATCATTCAGCACATTCCATCGCCCGCCGTCGACCCCGCCGCGCCGCTGCAAATGCTCATCACCACCATCGACTACAACGACTACGTCGGCCGCATCGGGATCGGGCGCGTGTTCGCGGGGACCATGCACACCGTCGATGACGTCGTCGTGATCCACCGCGACGGTACGCAAAGGAAAGATCGGATCGGCGAGTTGTTCGTGTTCGATGGGTTGGGGCGACGCAGAGTGGACGAGGTCATCGCCGGAGACATCTGCGCCGTCGTCGGTCTCGACCATGTCGACATCGGCAACACGGTCGCTGATGCCGAGAATCCGAGCCCGCTACCCCTGGTGCGCATCGACGAACCCACGCTGCACATGACATTCCGCGTCAACGATTCGCCCTTTGCGGGACGTTCCGGAAAGTTCCTCACCAGTCGCCATCTGCGCGACCGCCTCGAAAAGGAAACGCAGAGCAACGTCGCCCTCCACGTCGACCCGGGACACACACCCGAGGAGTTCCACGTCTCCGGCCGCGGAATGCTGCACCTGTCCATCCTGATTGAAAACATGCGCCGCGAGGGGTACGAACTCGCCGTCGGCAAGCCCAAGGTTATCTACCGCCAACTCGACGGCAAGAAGACCGAGCCGATCGAGTTGTGCATGATCGACGTTCCCACGCAACACGTCGGAACGGTCATGGAGCTCATGGGCGGCCGGCGCGGCATCTGCAACAAGATGGAGACGCGCGGCGACGGCACGCTCCTGGAATTCAACATCCCCGCCCGCGGGCTGATTGGACTGCGCAATCGCATGCTGACCGCCACCAACGGGACAGCCACCATGCACCACAACTTCTACGAATACGAGTACTTCCGCGGCGCGATCCCGGGGCGGACCAACGGCTCCCTGGTCGCCAGCGATCCGGGGCAGTCCACGGCCCACGCGATCAACGCGCTGGCCGACCGCGGCGAGTTCTTCATCGCGCCCGGTGTCCAGATCTACGAGGGGCAGGTCATCGGCGAGCACTGCCGCGACAAGGACCTCGACGTCAACGTGTGTCGGGCGAAGAAGATGACCAACATCCGCGCCGCCAGCGCCGACAAGACGGTCGTCCTCCGCCCCCCGCGCGATCTCCCCCTCGAAATGGCGCTCGAGTTCATCGACGACGACGAACTCGTCGAGGTCACCCCCGACGCCGTCCGCCTGCGCAAACGCCACCTCAAAGAAGTCGATCGTCGCCGCGCCATGCGCAAGCAGTAGCCCGTCCACCCCGGAGTCCCGGTCGTATCGCCCTCGTCGGCGCGAAACGATGTGACGCCACCCCTCGTGGGTGACGCCGCACGGAACCGGCGTTCACAGCACGCGGCGCCGCCCACGAGGGGCGGCACTACTGCGCCCCGCCGAACGCGCGTTGGAAGTCGGCGAAATCGGCGATGTCGACGTCGCCATCCTGGTCGGCGTCGAACGTGCCGCAATTGGGACGCAACGGGCTGAACGGAATCGTCCGGCAGGCGTCGAACGCCGCCATGTCCAGAAGATCGACGTCGCCGTCAAAATCGTGATCGAACGGCGGCGGGGTCAAATCGACCGTGAACAAGCCCCGGCCGTGGGTGGCTGCCAGCAACGTCGCGGAGTTGTGCAGGAACACCAATTCGTCGACGCTTGCGTTGGCGGGTCCGAGGTTGTTCGTGGACCACGTCACCCCCCCGTCACCGCTCGCGAACACGCCGACCTCGGTCCCCGCGTAAAGCCAATCCGACCGCTCCGGATGTCGTGTGAGACCGTTGATGGGCGCCGATGGCAATCCCGTTTCTCCGAGACCGGTGATTGATATCCAGTTGCTCCCGCCGTCGGCGCTCTTCCACAGATTGTTGTTCGAAAAACCACCCAGCGCGACGTACACGACATCGTTGTCGTCGCCGTCGATCACAATGCGCTCGACGTATCGATTCGGCAGCGGGTTGGGCGATCCATTGGCGTCGACCGCCACCCACGTCGGATTCGTCGCGGTCCCGTTGGCTGTGCGGTGAACCTCGCCATTGTTCAACCCGATCCAAATGATGTCCGAGTTTCCGAGTGCCACTGAGATGGCACTGACATTGTCGTTTCCCGGCCCGCGGATCGAGGACCAGGACGGTCCGCCCGCGCCGACCTGTTTGACATTGGTCGACCGCCACAGGCTTCTGCCCCCCGCGAGCATCGTGTCGGAATCGTTGGGATCGAGAATGAACGGCGCGATGAAGTTCGCGTTGTTCCCGGCGTCTCCGATGCCGCCGTGGATGTAGGACGACGTCACGCCGCCGTTGGTCGATCGGTGAATCTGTAGCGTGACGTACTCGCCGTAGCAGAAGTTGGGATCGGTCGGATCGACGGCGCAGAACCCGCCGTCCCCTCCGAACATCAGATGGGCGTCGCTCGATTCGTACGTCACGCGCAGCGTCCCGTTGTCCTGCGTCCCACCGATGATCAAACCGGTCTCGCCATCACCCGCGGCGCCGTAGAACTGCGTCGTTCGATAACTCGAATCCCGAGGCGACCAGCCACCGCCCGTCGAGGTTGTGTAGATGTTCTGCGCCCGCCAGACGCCGCCGTCGGTCCCCACGTACACGCGCCGATTCACCACGCCGTCGAACCACGGGTCGCTGACCACGAAGTGGTTGTCGACGTGCGGCTGGTTGGACATGATGTAGCCCGAGCTGATTCGCGTCAGGGTCAGACCGCCATTGGTGCTCTTGTAGAAATCGTAGCCGCCGGTCACGAGGAAATCCGGATCGGTCGGGTCAACCCACAGCGGATTGGCGTACCAACTGACGCCGCTCTCGTACCCGCTGAGTGTGCGAAGCTCGTAGGACTGTCCGCCGTCGCTCGATCGCCAGATCTTCCCGCCGGCAGCCACAGACGCGTAGACGATGCTCGGATCGCTCGGCGCGTAGGCGAGTTCGATCCGCGAACCGAATCCGACGACCTCCTCGAGCCCGGCTGCGACGGACCACGAGACGCCCGCGTCGTTCGAGTAGAGCGCCGAATGAAACCAGTCCGATCCGTTCCAGTCAATTACGTGTGCGACGGCGTTGTCGCCGTCGGCCGGATCGAACGCGATGTAGAACGATCCTTGTGCCCACCGCGGATTCGTCCACGTTGCCCCCCCGTCAATCGAACGCATGATCCCGCCGTAACGCTTGGCTGCCAGCAGGACGTTTCCGTTCGTCGGCGAGATTGCGATGCGGTTAACCGTGTCCCAACTCGCGGTGGCGGGCAATTGGTTCCACGTCGCGCCGCGGTCGGTGGATTTGAGTATCCCCGTCCCACCGATGGCGTCGGCATTGAAGAACCCCTCGCCGGTGCCGGCGTACATGAGGTCCGAGTTGTTCGGGTCCATGCTCAGGCAGCAGATTGCCAGATTGTTCATCCAGTCGTCGACCGGCGCCCACGCGTTTCCCCCATTCTCGCTGAACCAGATTCCGCCGCTGACCGCGCCGGCCCACATATGCACGGAGTTGTCCGGATCGATCAGCAGCGACCGTGTGCGGCCGCCGACGTTGTTCGGGCCTCTCTCGATCCAGTTCTCGGGCGCCAGACCAGCCGGTCCGTTGAATGCGCTCGCCGCCCAATGTCCGACGGCGGCGGAGCGCTGCGTTAGGGCACGTCGCCACGCGTCGCGGGGGATTTCCCCGTTTTCGTCCTGCCATCGCCGATGCCGCCAGCGGTAGGCTTCGTCCGGATTGACCGCGCGTTCGAGTTTGGGGCGTCCGGAGGCGTCAGCGTGTGCCGAATCTCGCAGGGGTGTTTCGCGATGCCGCGAGGTCAACGGCCTTGAGCACCCCGCGCATGCCGCCCCCACGAGACAAACCGAAATCAACGCCGTGTATTCGCTCCGCATGGGTTGGCTCCCAGGTTTCCGTTGCGTCCATCGCGACCGCCTCGATCATAACGAATCGGGGCGGGCGTTGCCTGCCGGATGTCGATCGGAAACGGCTCGGAAATGCCCGTTTGTGTCGCGAGTGATGCCACGCCCGGCCGAAGCCGCCGGTCCGCGGCGGGGTCCGACTTTCCGGGCGGCCGAGCGAACGGTGCGCGCGGCGATGGGTTCGTTTTGTACTGGCGCGGCGTGTGGGTGGGGTGCTCGGGGGGCGAAACGGTGATTCTGGACTTGCAGGAAGGGTTTCGGCGTCGGTCGGGTGGACGGGATTGGGTCCGTTTCGCGCCGGAGCGCGGCGCGAATTCCGCGTGTGATTTCCATGGCCGGTGCGTACGTTGGGTGTCGGTCTCCACACCTCAATAACGCGCTGGGTGATCTGTGTTTCTTCGGGAATTGGCGTGCGCCCCTGTGCCGGTCTGGAATCGAGGGTTCGGGCGGGGATGGAGGCCATCCCATTCCGGACGCGGTAAGCCGGAGCGATTCTGCTCAGCGGGGAGGGCGACTACGTCCGCTCGCCTTCCCGGACGAGATCCTCACGCGATCAAAAGAGACCGCCCGCCGCGTCCGCTTTTCCGCCCGATCCGTGGCGGGATCATCGTTTCGCGGGCGGAGTG
>JAJDDS010000709.1 GCA_029260195.1 Phycisphaerae bacterium | reverse complement strand
TGCCGGACCTGTCGCCTGGGCATGCACCGGCCTCCTGCGCGCTGAGTCCGACGAGTCCCGCCTCGGCACGAAGACTCCCGAGAGCGCCCCGGAACTCGGTGGCGACCACGTGTCCGAGGTCTGGCGCGGACAGTGCAACGGACGGTCGCGTGCGTTGGGTCGCAGACTGACGCGGGTAAACGGAAACGGGAGAACGTCATGTTCGCAGCCATGGATATCAGCACGTCGGCGTTGGTCGCCCAGCGGACCCATTTGGATGTGATCGCGGGGAACGTCGCGAATATGCACACGACTCGCGATGACGGGACGGCGTATCGGCGTCAGGTGGCGATTTTCGCGGAGGGGGATCCGGGTCGCGGCGCGGGTGCGAGTGGTGTGCATATTCAGTCGATCGCACGCGATCCGTCGCCGTTTCATAAGCGGTTCGAACCGAATCACACGCACGCGATTAAGTCGGGGCCGAACAAGGGGTATGTGATGATGCCGAACGTCGACCCGAGTACGGAAATGGTGAACGCGATGATGGCGGCGCGGGCATACGAAGCGAACGTCACGGTGATGGAAATCACGAAAACGATGACGGCGTCGTCGTTGAGACTGTTGGCGTAGGCGTTGGCGGAGAGATTCGATGATGGATCCACTTGCACTTTCCGGAGCCACGGGCGTTCAGCGTCCGGGCGTGGCGGCGCCGGGTTCGTCCCCGCAGCCGGCTGCGGTGCCGGGGAAAGCGTTTTCCGACTTCATCTACGAGCGTCTGGACGAGGTGAATCGGCTGCAGGGCGAGGCGGATGCGGGTGTTCAGCGGTTGCTGACCGGCGAGACGGACAACGTGTCGGAGGTTTTCGCGGCGTCGAACAAGGCGGGGATCGCGTTCGATCTACTGATGGAGGTGCGGAACAAGTTGCTCGAAGCGTATCGCGAGATTCAACAAATGCGGGTGTAACGGACGGGTAAGCCGAAGAAACGAGTGAATCGCGCCGCAGTTCGACAGGAGGGACGGGCGGCGCGCGGAGATGGACGAACGTATGGATTGGTTGAGGCAGGTCATCGCGCGGATCAACACCCAGTTGTCCGATCTAAGCCCCTCGCAGCGGCTTTCGATTGGGCTGTGCGTTGTCGTCATCGTCGGGTCGTTTGTTTGGTTGATTCAGTGGTCGGGCGACCCGGAGTTGGTGCGTCTTCTTGAAGAGCCGATGACGAGTGAACAGATCGCGACCGTTCGGCGGGAGCTTCCACAGGGCAGTTTCAAGATTTCCGGTGACGCGGTTTGGGTGCATCCAAACGAGCGTTACAAACTGTTCTGGGATCTTCAAGATGCCGGCGCGCTTCCTGCGGACACAAGCGTCACGTTTTCCAAGTTGATTGATGACGACTCTCCGTTTCGTCCGGAGTCGGAGAACACATTCCGGCGTCGTGTCGCGTTGCAGAACGAGCTGGCGACGGTGATCGCGTCTTCGCGATTGGTGAAGACCGCGGAGGTGTTCATCACCGACTCGTCGGATCGTCGCATCAACGCTCCGAACGTGGTGCCGACGGCTTCGGTCAAGGTGACGTTGGCGGCGGGTCATGCGCTGGATCAGGGAATTGTACGGGCGTGCGCGTCGTTGGTGGCTGGAGCGGTGCCGGGTCTGGCGGCTCACAACATTTCGGTGGTGGACGGTGAGACGATGCGTCGTTTCGTGGTGCCGGATCCGGAGGACACGTTCGCGCAGGATCAGTTGGGTGAGAAGAGGAAGCAGGAATCGCACTATCAGAAGAAGATCCTGGATCAATTGTCGTACATTCCTGGCGTTCGGGTGTCGATTTCGGTGCAGCTCGACGTGTCCAGCAAGCGGACGCGTGAATTCCAGTACGCCCAGCCGGCAGTGTCCGAGGAGACAGCGTCGTTGACGGAAACGCAGTCGGGCGGTCGTAGTGGCGAGGCGGGGGTGGGTCCGAACGTCGGGCAATCGCTGGCTGGTAGTCCGTCGGGTGCGCGTGACCAAGTGGAGATGTCGTCGACCAAGTTTCAGGATCAACCGATGACGCGCGAAATCACGACGCAGCAGGGTCCGTACGGCGTGACGCGCACGACGGCGAGTATCGGTATTCCGTACAGTTACGTGTTGAGTGTTCTGGCGAAGATGTCCGAGACGGACGCCGAGCCGTCGCAATCTCAGATTGACCAGCAGTTCGAGGTTGAAAAGCGGCGCGTCGGCAATGCTGTGACGACGATCGTCATGGCGACGCGGGACGAGGACGTGACGGTGGAGCTGTACCCCGATCTCGAGCCGGCAGTCACGTTGCTTCCTGATGGTACGCTCGCCATGGGGACGACGGTGGCGGCGGCATCGGATGTTCAGGACATGCTGCGGCGATTCGGCCCCCAGGGGGGGTTGGCGGTCCTGGCGTTGATGGGGCTGTTCATTCTGTCGCGCATTGCGAAGAGGTCGTTTGCGGATGCGGAAGCGCAGCGCATGTCGCGTGAGAAGATGGCGGCTGCGGCGCGCGAGCAGGAGGGTGAAGTCTTCACGGCTGACGCCGGTGCGGTCGGACTGGCGACTCCGAGCGAGGAAGGGATGTTGCACGCGAGAGAGGTCGATGAGGATCTGCTCCGTTCCGCGCAGCTCTCCCAGCAAGTGTCGCAGTTGATCGATCAAGATCCTGCCGCGGTCGCGGGGATGTTGCGTCGGTGGTCTGAGGCGTCGCCGTAGGCGCGGGTGGCGTTTCGAGGATATCGGTCCAGGGAGTGACTTGTGCCGCCGGGACAGAACACACAAGGCGACCAAGGTCCGCTGGCGCTGACCGGTCTGCGCAAGGCTGCGGTCTTGCTGGTTGCAGTCGGTGCGGGTGCGTCATCGAAGGTACTGTCGCACTTGGACCCGGAACTGGTCGAGTTGTTGACGCGTGAAGTCGCGACGCTGGACGCGATCGCGCCGGAGGTTTCCAACAAGGTCGTCGCGGAGTTCTACCAAATCGCGCAGGCGGCGCACCACGCGGAGCAGGGTGGCGTCGGTTACGCCCGGGAGATACTCCGACGGGCGTTGGACCCGTCTGAAGCGTCGCGCATCTTGCAGATTATCGAAGGCGAGGTTTTCAAGCAGCCCTTTGCATTCCTGCATCGCGCGGATAGTGAAAACCTGTTGACATTCATTCAGGACGAGCATCCCCAGACTATCGCGTTGATTCTAGCGCACCTGTCGGAATCGAAAGCCAGTTCGATTCTGGCGGGTCTGCCACCGGCCAAGCAAGTGGAAGTCGTTTCCCGCATCGCGAACATGGACCAGACGAATCCCGACGTGATACGTGAGGTTGAGCAGGGGCTGGAGATGCGTCTCTCAGGAGTCATGTCGCAAAGCCTGCACACGGTCGGTGGCGTCGAGTCGGTGGCTGAAATGCTCAATCTGGCGGATCGGGCGACGGAGAAGGGGATTCTGGAGGCACTGGAGCCGGAGGATCCCGAGCTAGTCGAGCAGATTCGGCGACTGATGTTCGTGTTCGAGGATATCATCCTGGTGAACGACAAGGGCATCCAGTCGGTTCTGAAGGAGATCGAAAACGACGACCTCTCGTTGGCGTTGAAGACGTCGACTCCGGAGTTGACGGACAAGATTTTCAAGAACATGTCGGAGCGGGCGGCGCAGCTCATAAGGGAAGACATGGAGTTCATGGGTCCGGTGCGTGTGGCGGATGTCGAGTCCGCGCAGCAGAAGATCGTCGACGTCGTGCGGCGCCTCGAGGACGCGGGCGAGATCATCATCTCGGGTCGCGGCGGAGAGAAGGAGTTAATCGTCTGATGGTACTGACGTGGGGAGAACGGCATTGGGAACTGTGATCAAAGCCGACGGCGTCGGGAGGATCAAGAAGCATCTGGCGACGTTGGGCCTCAAGGACCACATGGCTGAGGCGCAGCGGGTTGTGCACGATGCGCGCGTCCACGCTCTGGAGATCACCGAGGGCGCCCACTCCGAGATCGTCAAGCGGGGAGAAGACGCGCGCCGTGCGGGTTACGAACGGGGTTTCCGGGAGGGGCGGTCCGCCGGCGAGGAATCCGGACACAAGGAGTCGTTCGCGACTTCCAAGGCGGAGTTCCTGGAGCAGCAGAAGAGTCTTCTGGGCGCGCTGGATAGGTTGATGGGGTCATTCGAGGATCGCAAGGGCGCGCTGTTGGATCGGGCTCGACATGACGTGCTTCAATTCGCCGTCTCGTTGGCGGAGCGCATCGTCAAGCGGACGGTCGCTGTGGACCGCCAGGTTGCGGTGGAGAACGCGACGGCGGCGCTTCGACAAATCACCGATGGGTCGGATGTGGTGATCCGGGTGAATCCCGCGGACATGGCTGCGATGCGTGCGTTTGCCGACGCGGACGCGCGGAAGGTGTCGGTGCGACGCCACGTGGCCCTCGTCGAGGATGAGGCGGTCGGGGCGGGGGGTTGTCTGGTCGAGTCCAACGCAACGAGTATCGACGCGACCCTGGAAGGGCAGCTTCGCCACGCGCGCGCGCTGTTGCTGCCGGAGACGGGTTTGAATGTGTCCGAAGGCGATCGGAGTGGGGAGGCGTAATGTCAGGTCTATTCGCGGGACAGATGAGCTTGATTCAACGATCCCGTCTGATGGGTGTGACGGGTCGCGTGTCCGAGGTTCAAGGACTCACGGTGGTCGCGCTCGGATTGCCGTTGCCGCTGGGGGCAGCCTGCACTATTTCGCCGGCGCATCGCGATCCGGTTCACGCTCAGGTCATCGGCCTGCGGGGTGATCGCACGATTCTGATGCCGATGAGCGACCCACTGGGGACGGCTTCGGGAGACGCGGTGCGTGACGCTTCGTCACTTGATCATCTGGGCGTCGGAGTTCAGTTGCTGGGGCGCGTTCTTGACGGATTGGGGCGTCCGATCGACGGCGGCGGCGCGATTCCGGCGCGGCGCCACTATCCGGTCTACGCTGAAGCGCCGCCGGCGTTGTCGCGTCAGCCGATCGATCGGGCGATCTCGACGGGTGTGCGTTCGATCGACGCGATGCTGACGCTGGGGCGTGGTCAGCGGATGGGTCTGTTCGCGGGGACGGGTGTGGGCAAAAGCGTCTTGATGGGCATGATCGCACGCCACACGGACGCGGACGTGATCGTGATCGCGCTGGTCGGTGAGCGGGGTCGGGAGGTCGGCAATTTCATACGCAAGGATCTGGGCGAGGAGGGGCGCAAACGGTCGGTGATGGTGGTGAGCACATCGGACGAGTCGCCGGTCGTTCGCGTGCGCGCCTCTTTCGTGGCGACCGCGGTGGCTGAGTATTTTCGGGACGAGGGCAAGAACGTACTGCTGCTGATGGATTCGGTGACGCGTGTGGCGATGGCGCAGCGCCAGATCGGCTTGACCATCGGTGAGCCACCGACGACGAAAGGATACCCACCCAGCGTCTTCGCGCTGATGCCGCGTCTTCTCGAGCGCGCCGGTCAGTCCGGGCGTGGCAGTATCACGGGGATTTACACCGTGCTGGTCGAGGGCGATGACATTGGTGAGCCGATCGCGGACGCGGTTCGGGGAACACTCGATGGGCATGTGTGGCTGAGCAGGGCGCTTGCGAACGCCGGTCATTATCCGGCGGTCTCGGTGTTGGAGAGTATCAGTCGTGTGATGGTCGACGTGGTCGAGCGTGAACACATCGAGGCGGCGCAGGCGGTTCGGCGGATCCTCGCGGTGTGGGACGACATCAAGGATCTTGTGAACATCGGCGCGTATGCGAAGGGCACGACGCCCGAGTTCGACCTGGCGTTGGAGATGAAACCGCGGATCCATTCATTCCTGAAGCAGTGGATCGACGATTGCGCGATTGAGGGCGAGACGCGGGCGGCGCTTCTGGCGCTGCACGAGGAAATCAGGGCGGCCGAGGCACGCCTAAACGCTCAAGACGAGCCGGTCGTGGATTCCGCTTCCGCTCGTCGGGCGGCGGCGCTGC
>JAJDDS010000708.1 GCA_029260195.1 Phycisphaerae bacterium | reverse complement strand
GGCCCGCAGAGGGGTTCCGATAACGCCTTATTATCGGAAGTCAATCCGAACGGGCCAGAGGAAAAGATTTTGACGGAGGCTGGGTTGTTACTCGGGATATAACCGAATGTCGTGTTCTTTGAGATGAGAAAAAGGCGGCGTATCCTGCTGTTGAATTCGCAATCACCAGCAGCCCAACGTGGGCATGAGGAGTACGCCATGAAGAAGTCTACGTCAGCAGCGCGTTCAAATCCAGTGGCCAATGATCCCGAGGTCGTAGCGTTCCGAGCTCAGTTCGACGAGCGGAGCCCCTTGGATGCAATCGTGCGGACAGGCGCTCAGCAGATGCTTCAAGCGGCGATTGACGCGGAGGTCGCCGGTTTTCTGCACGCGCACACGGACCGTCGGGATGAAAAGGGGAAACGGCTTGTCGTTCGCAACGGGTATCACCCGAAGCGTGAATTGCTAACCGGCGCGGGCCGACTCGAAGTGCGGCAGCCGCGGGTCCGCGATAATACGGCCGACAAGGAGGGGCGAGTCACCTTCTCGCCGTCGGTTCTGCCGCCTTATCTACGGCGAAGCAAGACGATCGATGATCTGATTCCTTGGCTTTACCTCAAAGGGATTTCGACCGGTGATTTTCAAGAGGCGTTGCAGTCGCTCCTTGGAGAGGACACGAAGGGCGTGAGCGCCAATGTCGTTGTTCGTCTCAAGGAAAAGTGGGGGCGCGAGTACGATGAATGGAACCGTCGCGACCTTCATGGCAAGGAGTACGTCTATCTCTGGGCCGATGGGATTCATGCGAACGTTCGGCTCGAGGACGAAGCCAATCAGCGGCAATGGATGCTCGTTTTGATGGGAGCAACGCCCGATGGCCGGAAGGAACTCGTGGCCGTTGTCGATGGATTTCGGGAAAGCAAGCAGAGTTGGTACGAGCTGCTCATTGATCTCAAGCAACGTGGACTTGCCGCCGCGCCGAAGGTGGCCGTGGGAGACGGCGCGCTGGGGTTCTGGGCGGCGCTACGCGAAGTCTTTGGGGAAACCTGCGAGCAGCGCTGTTGGTTCCACAAGACGGGCAACGTCCTCAACCGAGTGCCCAAAAGCATTCGCGGCAAAGCGAAGTCGGACCTCCATGAGATCTGGAGGGCGGAGACGCGCGAAGACGCCCACAAAGCATTCGATGCGTTCCTGGAAAAATACGCTGCCAAATATCCAGAGGCGTGCCAGTGCCTCAAGCAAGATCGAGACGTGTTGCTGACCTTCGATGACTTCCCGGCCGAGCACTGGAAACACCTGAGGACCACGAACCCGATCGAGTCGACGTTCGCCACGATTCGCCTGCGTCACCGCCGCACCAAGGGATGCGGAACCCGGCGAGCCAGTCTGACGATGATGTTCAAGCTGGCGAAGTCAGCGGAGAAGAAGTGGCGACGACTCGACGGACCCGAGCGAATCCTCTTCCTCTTGGAAGGAAAGAAGTTCGTCAACGGAGAGTTGCAGGAAACCGCCGCCTAGCGAATTCCAAAACACGACTCTTGCGAATATCTCTATTTAGGACACGTCGAGCCGCCGAGCCACCGCATATCCAAGCTAGGTCCTATACATCAAGGGTGGGGGTTCGCCGCAAGACTCGTTGATGCCGTACGTCAAGGATTACAATGAGGCGGACGGTATCTACACGTTGTGTCGCTCGACGATTGAGCATACTCGAAAGGCGTCTCCAATGCTCGCCTCGGTTTTTATGGCAGAGTCGGTATCAGTATAATTGATGACACGCACAGAGGCGTTTTCGGCCGAGGCTTTGCTTGCTTCGATCCCAGGGCCAGCGCGCACTTTGCGGGGTCTTGGCATTTTAGGCTGACTTGCGCCAGAGATCGTGATGCATTAAACCGTCTTCTGCTGAGTTGTTCTTTGCGTGACTCACGGAGGACGAGCGATGGCGGATGGCATTCGGACGGGGCTGGACGAGGTCGTGGTTCCTTTTGCGGAGTTGGAGGATCCGCGATCGGAGATCAACCTTCGGCATCCGCTGGTCAGTGTGGTGGTCATCGCGCTCTTGGCCGTGCTAGCCGGGGCGAGCGGTCCGACGGCGATCGCCAAGTGGGCGCGGATCAAGGAAGGGTTTTTGAAACCGTTGCTTCCGCTTCCCAACGGAGTTCCGCGGAAAGACGTTTTTCGGCGTGTGCTGGCGACGTTGCAGCCCGATGCGTTTCAAGCGTGCTTTGCGAACTGGTTGCAGTCGTTGCGGATCGCGGCGGCGGCCGCCACCGGCGTCGATCAGCCGGTGCTGGCGATCGACGGGAAGACGTTGCGTCGCAGCCACGACAAGAGCAAGGGCTTGGGGGCATTGCATTCGGTCAGCGTCTGGGCAAGCCAGTTCGGTCTCACCCTCGCTCAGGTGGCGACGGACGAGAAGTCGAATGAAATCACCGCGATCCCCGAGGTCTTGAAGCGGGTGGACCTTTGCGGAGCGATCGTCACGATGGACGCGATGGGAACGCAACGGGCCATTGCCAGAAACATCGTGGACGGGGGCGGCGACTACGTACTGGAATTGAAGGGCAACCAGGAGACCTTGCACGAGGCGGTCGTCGCGTACGTGAACGAACCGATGCAGACGGACTTCGCGAACCTGGGCGCCCGCCGGCACATCACGAAGGAGACCGGGCACGGCCGTGAAGAGACGCGGCACTACGTCCAAATGCCGGCGCCGAAAACCCTGCCGGGGTTCGGTCGCTGGAAGGGGTTGCTGACGATTGGCGTGGCGATGTTGTATGGCCTTCGCGACGGTAAAGAGACGGCCGAGATCCGCTACTACCTCAGCAGCCTGGCCCTGGGAGTGAAGCGATTCTCGCACGCCGTCCGGACTCATTGGGGGATCGAAAACACGTGCCACTGGAGTCTTGATGTGACGTACCGGGAAGACGAGTCGAGGATTCGCAACGAGCATCTACGAGAGAACTTCGCCTGGCTGAATCGCTTCACGCTGTCCCTGCTCAAGCAACACCCAGGCAAAGACAGCTTGGCCATGAAACGCCGCGCCTGCGGCTGGAGCAACGAATTCCTCCTCCATATCCTCACCGGACAAACGACTTAGTGTGCGCTGGCCCTGCCTTCTGGGCCTACCTCGGAGATGCGAAGCACCCTTACTCCGTGTACGACTTCACCCATCGTCGCACGCGTGACGGGCCGATGCGTTTTCTGGAGAACTATTCGGGCTACTTACACGCCGATGCGTATACGGGCTACGACGCGATGTTTCTTGACGTCGGGTCGGGCGTCATCGAAGTGGCCTGTTGGTCGCATGCGCGGCGGAAGTTTTTCGACGCCGTGCAGGGCTATCCGCGTGAAGCCCACCAGGTGCTGGAGTGGATTTGGCAACTGTCTGATCTCGAAGACCGGGCACGCGAACTCTCAGTCGAGGCGCGCCGCGCGCTCCGCTTTGCTGAGTCGAATCCGGTGCTTGACAAGATCGAAGCCTACTTGGCGGAGCTGGCCAGGGACGTCCTGCCCAAGAGCCATTTGGCCAAGGCGGTGACGTACGCACGCAACCAATGGGAGGCGTTGCGTCGCGACACCCAAGACGGCCGTTTGACGATGGACAACAACGTGAGTGAGCGAACGCTTCGTCACCAAGCCGTTGGCCGGAAGAATGGGCTCTTCCTGGGCAGTGAAGCTGCCGGTCCGCGAGCCGCCGTGTTGTACACCGTCCTGGCCGGAGCCAAACGTCACCGCATCGATCCCTGGGCCTATGTCCATGATCTCCTGCTCCGTTTACACGCCGACGACACGCGTCTGGAGGAAAATGCTTCCCGACCGCTGGGCGGCCGCACATCCCCAAGCGATCCTCACGCATCGGTTGGAAGAATCCCGCGACCGAGCGGCACGTACTCGCCGACGTCGTGCCCATCGCCGTGCATGTCCGAAGTGATCTCTCCATTACCGCGCTCACGCCGCCAGCCCGCCCCTAACCACACGGACAGAACGTGCGCATACTGACGCGTTGATCGCCTGAATCGCCGCGGCCACCCTGGTCGAGCGATTTGGGACACGTTTTTCGGCGATTCGTTGCCTTGCGCCAAATCGTGATAACTCGTCGAAAAATCACTCATCCAAAATCAACAAGAAATACGGTGAAATTTCTGAAAAAATCTTCTTGATCGGCGTCCGGGGGACGATAGGATTCTTAGTAGAGGCTGTCTTTATCTTGCAGTGTTTTCCCTTCCTTTTGGAGGACGCCTATGCAAGAACCACCGTTCAAGTTCCGTTGAGAGAGCCTGCCTCCGACTTCTGTGAGGAGGCGTGTTCGGTTCACCCGAGCATTTCGGCTCTGGCTTCGTCCTGCGTTTACACAACTCTGCATCGCGCTCCGCGCACGTAGCGGCCGTGATGCGAGGTTGGCCCGAGATGGGCACGGCTTGTACGAGCCAGATGCGGACTTGTGGTAGTGGACCGTTCAATCCTCTCGATGAGTCATCGGGCTCTCGCCCTCT
>JAJDDS010000707.1 GCA_029260195.1 Phycisphaerae bacterium | reverse complement strand
GACGACGGCGCCCCCGACGACGGGAACAACCCACATCCATCTGGTTGCGTGCATGATCGTTACGCTCCACTCGCCTCGATTATGTTGGTGAGACAATTACCCCATTAACTCTATGCCAAATCCCCGCCCGAGTCGATCTTTTTCGGCGCCAGAGAATCCAGAACCAGGTAACCCGACGGAATCACGAGCGGGCGGATCACAAAGGTGAAGAGAAGGACACCGGCTGCGAACGCGAATCCAAGCTGCCGGTACAGATCGAGCCCAGCCGCGATCAACGTGGCGAAGGTAGCAGCCATAATCATGCCGCAACTACTAATCACCGGTCCGGTCTGCACAAGCCCGCGCCACGTCGCGGCGGCCGCATCGCGTACGCGCCGTTCCTGGAGGATTTGCGAGACCAGGAAGATGTTGAAATCCTGTCCGACCGCCACCACGATCACGAACAGGATCAACCGCACCTTCCAATCGATGCCGGCGACGCCGAGCCATTCTCGGAACACGAAATCCGACAGGCCCAGGGTGGCGTAGTAGACCAGCAGCGTCGTCGCGAGCATGAACACCGGCAGGAACAGTCTGCGGGTCCAGACGATCAGAATCACCAGGATCACCCCAGCCACGGAGAGCGTTACGCGTTCGTGGTCGTGATCGGTGACGTTCTTGATGTTCACGATGTTGGGGGTCATCCCATTGGCGCGAACAGCCGCTCCCGGTCCGAGCGCGTCCCCGGCGGCTGCGCGCGCGGCGGACATAGCCTGAGCATAGGATCGCATGGCGGCATTCGAGAACGGGGCTGCCTGCTGCAACACCTCGAATCGCATATGCCGGTTGTCGGGCGAGACGTAATGGGATCGGGCTTGCGCGCGGAGGAGCGCTTGCGGGATTCGTGTGCGCGCGTGACGACCAAGGGGATGGGCAATATCCCAGACGTCGGCGACGCCTTCAGTTTCGGCGAGGGCGTCCGCCATGCGCCCGGACGCTTCGATTTGCGCGCGGGGATTGGCGAGAGGCGTCGAGGTCTCAATCAAACACGACCACGAAAACAGTTGCGCCGCCGAGAAATGACGCTCGGCTAACGCCTGCCCGCGAGCGCTGGAACTGTTCTCCGGGGCCACTCCGAGCCCGTCGTACCGGTACGTCAAGCCCATCCCCGCAACGACCGGCCAACACAGCAGTGCCAGGGGCGCGGTCAGCATGAGCACCGGGCGGCGCAGTACGAGGTTGGCGATCCACCGCCAGCGACGCGAAGGTGCCGAGGTTCGCACGGTTGCGGTGGGCCAGAAAAGCCAGCGGCCCATCAGTTGGGCGACCGCCGGGATCAGCGTCAGCGCGGAGACGAGGGAGACTGAAAGAGCTAGTGCAAGCACGCGCCCGGCGTTGCTGGACGGCAGGAAGCCTGCGAGGATCAGCATCAAGAGGCCCGCGATGGTGGTTCCGGCGCTGGCGATGATCGCAGGGGCGACCGCCACCGTCGCCGCGACGGCGGCGGGGGAACGCTCGCGACCCTCGTCGAGGAGTTCCCGGTACCGGGCGATCCAGAACATCGCGAAGTCGGTTCCCGATCCGTAGATCAACACGACCGCGAAGGTCTTCTCCATGGTCCCGATGGACCAACCGGCGAGGGAGAGGATGTCGAGAACGCGGAGCGTCACGAAGACGGCTAAGCCGATTGAGAGAAGGGGGACCAGCGCCGCCAGCGGAGCGCGGTAGACGAGAAGCAGGATGAGCAGAACAACCACGACGGTGATCCGCGTGGTCCGCCGAAGGGCACGCTCGCCGGCCGACCCGAGATCGCGACCAAGGCCGCCCTGTCCGGTGATCTCGACGTTGAGCCCGTTCGGCTGGGGAATGACGCCCGCGATGCGAGCGATTTCCTCAGCCTCCATTCTGCCCGCGCTCGTGACCCAGTTGGTGTCGCTGCTGACGACGATCATTGCAGCACAGCCGTCTTGGCTGACGAGGCGCGACCTGAGGAAGGGCTGTCCGCCGGGCGAGAGGACGCGCCAGGGGCTGCGGCGGCCGGTGCGAGCCGAGGGAGTCAGCCCTCGCGAACGTCCGGGGCCGAAAGTGTCATGCTGTGTCACTAGTCGGCGGGCGACATCGGCGATATGGGCATGATCGAGGGGCGTCAGGCCGGTTTCACGCTCGAAAACGATGACAGTGCGCGATCGGGCGGCGATTTCGGGGAAGGCGTCGTGCTCGACCGCGAGCGCGATTCTGTACGGTTCGTCGTCCGGCAGGAACGCGGTCGGCTCGACCTCAGCCACCCGCTCCGGCGATGGGGCGAGCGCCGCGAAGGTCACGGTGACGGCGATCCAGACGAGAACGGTCCGTCCCGGTCGATGGCAGACGTGCTTGGCGATCCAGGCGACCATCCGCGGGGTTCTACCGATGGGGCGTGGAGGGGTCAATTGGGCGCCGCGCCGGAGGGACCGGGGCGTTGTGTCGGATGTTGTCCTTATCGTCTGTCGGGGCACGTCAGGCCGCTGGTTCGGGAGGGGCAGGGTCGCTATTATCGGTAGATTGGGCGGTTGTGGCCGCCGATATCAGGGGGTTGGTGTAGAAGAGATGGACCGGGTGGCCCGTCGCTTCCGCTTAGGGCTCGGAAAACGGTGGGGGTCGTGTTCCGGATGGTGAACGAGCGGGGTTGAGGTGTCTGTGTGTTTTGGGCTTGTGGCGACAGGTTGAGTATGTGGTCCCGCGTGTCAGCGTCGTGCACCAAGTCGCCGTTTGCGCGGGCCGGGGGAGCGGTGTTCGGACTGGGAATGGTGGTTAGCGCGGCGATGGGGCAAATGGAGTCGCCGGCGCCGGGGGTGGCGTTGTTAGGACCGACCGTCGAGGAGTCGTCGGAGGTCGCAAACCTGCTGCGGATCGCCGAGGACGCCGTGGCGCG
>JAJDDS010000706.1 GCA_029260195.1 Phycisphaerae bacterium | reverse complement strand
GTCTTATGCACCTCCCGGAACGGCCCGGGAACCTGTTCTTGCCCGAAAAACTCCCCATTGACGTACACGATCCGGGCGACGGGCTGGACCTCGACGCCGTCGTCCAGCGTGACGTCACCGTTGACGTACATGGCTTCCGGGAGTCCTGTCTGCTGAATCACGAAGGTGTTGGAATTCGCCACGTCGTCGACGATCGCCATCGCGCACTCGGGCTGCCCATTGCCGCAGCGGATATCCAGATTCCCCCAAGGCTTGATGCAAGGGGAGTCATCAAACCAAATGCCGTCGTAGTCCGGAGACGTGACTTCGATTTCCTCCGGGGGGCCGGACCCGTTCGCCCCGAACACGAGATCGACTCCGGTCGCGTCCCAATCGGACGCCGCCGCGTGAATCTGGGAGTGAATGTCAAAATCCCCGTCGGAGACGGCGAGGACCATCGTGCTCTCGGCGCCGTCCACTTTGGTCACCGACGAATCCGCATCGCGTAGAACCAAACCAAGCGTCACGCCAAATCCATTGACCGAATTCCCAAGAGCGCCGTACGCCAAGCTCCCGATCGCCGTGACCGATGTCGCCGAAGGGAAGCTCCCCACGACGACGCCTCCCCCGTTCCTGACCGTGATCGTGGATCCGGTCTCGGCGAGCAAGCTCTCCAACTCAATATCCAGCCCTCAAGCGTCGACCAGAAGGGACTGCGCGATCTCGGCGTCCGCGAAATCCGATCCAGTCATGTATCCCCTGATCAGTGTCGAATCGTCGAACTTGAACGGACCCGCGCCGAACGTCATTGTCGCAGTTTCCGGGCCGGTCCCGTCCACGATCCAAGTTCCGGCGCCGAGGATGAGCCCGGGGTTCATGGCGAGACGGCCCTGGATCGTCCACGTGTTCTCGGGGAACTCGGTCAGATTGATCCCGCCGAAATTCGCGCCAAGGAAGGCGAACGGTTCGATGGACCAGTTGCTCGGGCCTATCGTATTGCCGACCGTCACTTCCGTGCGGTTCTGCGCGGTCCCCTGAGCCAGCGTCACGTCGACCCAGGTCATATCCCAGCCGATATCGAGTTCCGCACCGGCCCCGACCGTCAGCGGGTACGGGCTCTCTCCCGTGATGGCCGTGAAATCAAAGGTCACGATCATCCGGGCGTCCGGGTCGATCGACAACGAGCCCGAACTGTCGAACCGAAACGACTTGATCTCCGCCACGGCCCCGTCCATCTGGATCGCGTCGCCAGTCAGGTGGTAGACCGAATCCGTCTCTTGTGGGGCACCAGGGGGATCCCAGTTTCCATCCTGCGACCACTTGTTGTCGATTGCACCGGTCCAGCATTTGACGTTCGCGCCGGGCGGATCGCATTGGGCCATTGCCACCGCAGGGGATGCGACCAAGTCCGCGACCGGAACCGGAGCCACCACGACGAGACAAACGATACTCAGAATCGCCGTCCAACTGATGAATCTCTTCCTTGTAATCATTGTCTCTTCCTCTCAACTTGATGCCCGTTCCAACCGGGCATCGTTTCCATGGGTGAACCAACGCTACATGCGTTTCCAAACACGTACGTTTGAGTAGACCCCTACCGGTTGCTTCGAGATTCCACGAATCGAGCGGGCGCTTGACCTTCTCGCGCTGCGGAACCTCGACATCACGTTTGCACAATCAAGGGAGCATCACCTCCTATCGCGGGCCGGTCACGCCCTCAAGGAAACCTTGGTAGTCAACAAGATCGACATCCTCGTCCTCGTCAAAGTCGAAGGGATCGCACGCCTGACCAAACGGGAGCCCGGGACCTGTGAAGCACCGTTGCAGGTCCCGGAAATCCGCGAAGTCGACATCGGCGTCGCCATCCGCGTCGCCAAGCCACCGGAACCGCGTCACGAAGACACCATGCGTTCCGTCCGCGAATTCAAGCTTGATGCCAAGCTCGCGAGAGTCGTTCAGGCTCTGTGGAAGACCATCGCTCCCCCCGGTTTTGTTCCGAAAGGCGGTCCCCAGATCACCCGACGCGTCGACGGAGAAAATCTGCCCCTCAATCACGTCACCGGTTCGAAGCAGCGGGTACCAGTCGCGTCTCACGTGATCCCGGATCCAGACAACCACTTTGTCGTCATCCGTAACATCTTTCCCCGTGATCTCGGTCGGCGCTACGATGTTTCCCGTGTCGTTCATGGCGCCCAAGCTTGGGATTCCGCCGACGTGTGACAGTTGGATTCCATCGGGGAATTGCGGAGCGGGGTCACCATCACGCAGGGTCTGCTCCGGATTATCGGAGGGACCGAAATACGTGGCCCACGCATTTGCGTCCTCGATCGGGGGACCCGTGTACTTGACATAGTGCAAGACGTCCTGACGTGCGCTGATTTGAGACGAGCCGACCGCCGCGAGCTCGACATCGGGACCGATTTCTGGAACGGGGTCTCCCTTGCGCCCCAAGAGCTCAATCCCGGTTGTCCCCGCTACCCACAACGCGTGGTTGTTCTCCGGCGTCACGCCCGCTCCTCGGAGGGGGTTCGAGAACCCGATGTCGCCGGCGGCATTCAGCGCCGGGGGATTCGCGCCGTCGTAGAGCACTCCATCCGGCAAACCCGCCGCTTGGTCTCCCTGACGCATCACCAATTCGAGATTGGCGATTTCCCCGGACCAGATTCCGACATCGTTGGTATGGTCCACGTCCCCCTCGATGACAAGTCCCGCGCGGAAGGCGATCTGGCCGGCGTCGTTGCACTTCTGGAAGTCGGACCAGGCGAAGCGGGCGCCGCCCGTGCCGGGGGCGTCCATCCCCTCGCGGAAGATCAGACGCATATCGTCGCGCTGCCCGATCCACAGGCCCCGGTCGTTCTCGTCGTTGACCTGCGGACCAGCCAGACGAAGCAGCACCATCACCGTGCCATTGTCGGTGATCCATGGACGTAATTGGCCGATCGACGGGTTCAGGCTGATGACCGTGCCCGGCTCCACGTCCGGCGGTGTGTCCCCGCCCTGGAACACCTTGCGGATGTCGTCCGGCGGGCCCACGAACAACGCCCGGTCGTTGATCCCGCTCACGATCCCCGGGCCGTCCAGCCATGCCCGGAACCCGATGGTCCCGTCCTCCGCCATGTTGGGCGCGTCGACCTCCCCACCGTAGATCACCCCCTCCGGCATATCAGCGGCCTGCATGCCGTCAAAGGCGATCGCGTCCAGCGAGCCGCCCACCCCATGCCAGAGCCCCCATTGAGAGAACGGCTCCCCGTCGCGTTGGAACAGTCCCGGGATCAGCACGTTCCCGCATCCGTCGATCAGCGGCGCCCCCATCCAGACCATGGCGGACTCCGGTATCCCCGGAGCCGGGTCCCCCGTATGCAGAATGGGTGTGATCTCGACGTTGGGCTGAGGTGGTCCGCCACCCAGCGCGGGCATCACTAGAAGAAGTGTGTTGACAACCGGATTCATGAGCGTCTTTCCATCGCCCCGCCCCCGAGAAGGGAGGCGTCCGAAATCCTGCGTGGAGAAGCTGGCGCGTCTAATGGAAATGCTACCGTTTCGGCATGCGGAAAGTCAATGAGTTTGACACAGAAGCGCGGTAATGGGTGGGGGATTCACTCAATTGAGGCGGGTATCTGCGTAGGGTGGGGGCGCTTCCTTGCTAAGTCGCGGCGCCGTCAACAATGCGCCAATTCCCGTTGTCGCGGACCACGGGGCGGTAGAGTGTGTCGCGCTCGACTGGTTCGCAACCGGCTTCGCGGATCAGACGGCGCAGCGAATCGACGGTCATCTCCTGATGTGTCGTGCCCCCACCGCCTTCGCGTTTCGTGATGTCGTAATAGACAACTGTCCCGTCAATGTCGTCGACC
>JAJDDS010000705.1 GCA_029260195.1 Phycisphaerae bacterium | reverse complement strand
GCCGGCACGCCGCAGGCCCCGTGGTTTCTAGATATCCAAGTCAATCCTGAGGTTACGTTCTCTGCGTCGAGACGCTCCGGCGTCTATCAAGCGCATTCGTTGCTCGGAGAACCGCAACACCGAAAGATTCGCGCGCTATTGCGAGAAAAGTACGGAGCGCGCGACCGGTGGGTAGGGCTTCTTGTCGATACCTCGGGCTCAATTGCCGTGCGGCTTTCTGTTGTCGAAGCCGAGTGACCTACCGGTGCTGACGTCGAGCGGACTCTGCACGCCGAGTGGCCCCCTCCGGAGAACGTGCGTGTATATCATCGTTGTTTTTACATCGCGGTGACCTAACAGCTTCATCGTTCCGTCGATCTCAGCAAGAATCGCTGCCTAGCAAGGCGTTGCATACGATGGTCAGCCCGCTACGCGGCCTGACCGTGGCTGAGCGCTGTTGTTAGTCAGCGATCCGGACTACGAACAGCGACTTACGATGCGGTGCTCGACCTGAAGCGCGTCCGCACAGCGGAGACCACGTTCGGCAGCCCGACATTTCGGCGGCGCGAGTCAGTGGGCAAAAGAGGAGAGCGAGATGACGAACGAAGAGTTGGTGAGAACCGCATGCAAGGTCATCTGGTCCGATCACGACATCTCCCGAATCGGTGAGTTCTACGCCGAGGACTTCCAGGCCGACTATCCGATGACGGACTGGGGTAGGGGGATCGAGGGGATCGAGAAGCTGGCCATCGAGCAGCGAGAAGCGTTTCCCGACTATCGAGAGGCAATCGATGAGCTGATCGACGCAGGCGACAAGATAGTCGTTGTGTTGACGATTCGAGGTACGCACGACGGGCCGTTTCAAGGTGCGGCGCCGACGGGGAAGTCCTTCAAGATCCGGGACGTCACCATTTGTGAGTGCAGGGACGGGAAGATCGTCAGACAATCCGGCCTCAGCGACTACCTCGCAGCCTTCGTGCAACTCGGTGTCGTCGATCTCCCCGCTGTGCCCTAGGTAGGGAAGCCGGCATGTCGGCTGGCGAACAACCGCAGCTCAACCGGTACTCGGGCGAACCGCAGCACGAAGCGGAGAGGCTCTATTGCGAGGAGTTTCGATGGAGCTGAGCGGCTTCCTACGGTGTCCGGTTGCGGTTTGCGTGGTCAAGGGCACGACCCTGATCTTGGATCGCTCGAGTGGCGCCACGTGGTTGAGTTTAGGCTAGGAATTCGAGACGATTCGTCGGTGCCACCAGAAGAATCACAACAATGGTGCGACTACGTCAACGAGCGTTTGGTTAGACACGCCACCTAACCAGTCACTGCATCTGACGTGGATCAGTTCCTTGCCTCACCTCCGGGACTTGTTTAGACCCATCAGCTAGCCGTGAAACCATCCATCCTCCCGATCTTGGTCCTGGTCGTCTTCGCCTTTAGTGTTTTCGTCACGTATCGCGCGAGAAGCGCCCGTAAGGTTGGCACCCCAGGAGCTCGCAGCGTCTACGTCCTGATTGCCGCACTCTTTGGCTGGACACTGGTCGCAACCGGCCTTGGCCTACGCAACTTACATACTTCCCCGTGGCTTTTGAAGAATGTCCCGCTCCTTTGGCAACCCTGCGTGCCCGTTACGATGGTCATCGCCGCGTTCACCTTCTCGCGCACGCTTCGGGTTGGCTTGCGCGAACTCGCCGACGCCACGCCCGCCCTTTGGCTGGTCTTCTTCCAGGCGCTGCGAATCGGGGCGCTCGGTAGCGTGGTGAAAGTGTTTCGCGGTGAAATCACCTCCAGCTTTCCTCTTTGGGTCGGCATCCCTGATTTCCTTTACGGCCTCTCTGCCGTTGTCGTCGGAGGTCTGCTCGTGCGCGGCTCGGTCGGCAATCGAACCCTCGCCGTTTGGGCCATCACCGGCACCGCCATCCTCTTCGTGCTGCCCTTCGCTTTCATGCCCTACTGGATGAGTGAGCCGGGCTTCATCTTCATTTTCGAGTTCCCGATGGTGATCGCGCCCAGCATCGTCGTGCCCATCTTCATCTTCCTCGATTCCCTCCTTGCCTGGAAGGCGATCCGGCAAGGCATCGCCGCCCAATAGTTGTTACGCTGTGCGATCCGAGAGGCACACGGACCGTTAGGCGCCTATCATTACGGAGCCACAATGCATGCAAATTGAAGGTGGGTGCCACTGCGGAAACATCAGTTACAGGCTGCATTGGCCTGGCGATGGAGCCGAAATTCCCGTCAGGGCATGCGGCTGTAGCTTTTGCATCAAGCACGGCGGAGCTTGGACCTCGCATCGTGATTCCGCATTGATCGCGGCGATTCGCGATGAATCGACGATCTCGAAATACGGATTTGGAACAAAGACCGCTGACTTTTACGTGTGCTCTACCTGTGGCGTCGTACCATTTGTTATAAGCGCGATCGAAGATCATTTGTACGCTGTCATCAACGTCAATACCTTTGAGGGAGTGGACCCGTCTTCGTTTGTTCGGGCCGAGGCAAACTTCGATGGGGAAGATACGGGGAGTCGCCTTGAGCGTCGAAAACGCAACTGGATTCGATCCGTACGCATTTCGACATCGGGCGCCTAACAAGGCGCTGCAGCTGATAGTCAACCCGCTACGCAGTTTGTCCGCAGTTGACTTGGTCGCTGCGCAGCCCTGACTCATCGTGACGACTAGTACGAACACAGTCTTGAGTGCTTGGTTCGGGGACGACCTGGAGTCCCCGCAAGCAGTTGCCGCACGCTCCCAGCTGTGGTTTGCGCCCGATGCCTCCTTCGACGACGTGATTCGTCAGCAGTTTGGGACCTTGCCGGATCGAGCGCTTCAGGGCGAACTCGCCGAATGGGTCGAGGGTGTGCGCCCCATGCTGGCGCTCGTGCTCGTCCTCGATCAGTTCCC
>JAJDDS010000704.1 GCA_029260195.1 Phycisphaerae bacterium | reverse complement strand
GCTCATGCCACTGATCACGTCGTGATCCAAAAGCAGCGGCGGACCGCCGAAACGCGTCTCGCTGCGAAGATCTTCAACGATGACCGGCTCGTCCGACAGAAGTGTGTACCCCGCCTGCGAATCACGATCCGCACCGACCGTGCCCTCCCCGACGAGTCCCGACTTCCAACCGACCCCGGCCCGAAGAAGCAGCGCCTCCCCGTCCGGCAGAAGCTCAAGGACTTTGGCGTACTCGACTCCCAGCGTCCCGGCCACGACCCGCGAAGCCCGGTCGAAGAGTAGCGTCGGATCTGATCCGCTCAGAGCTTTCTGCCCGAGCTCTGCCACGGCCGCCTGTTGCCGTTCGCGCTGGGCGAGGGATTCGGTCCGTTCCGAGACCTGCAGTTCAAGCGTGTCGTGGGATTTCTGCAACTCCGCATCGCGCTGCTCGATCTGCGAGAGCATGCCATTGAACGTATCCGTGAGCTCACCGAGCTCGTCAGCCGAGTACTTAACCGCACGCACGGCGTAGTCGTTGTTCTCTGCGACGGCACGCGCCGTGCTCGCGAGTTCGGTGACCGGCCGCGTTAGCACACGCTGCACTCTGGACGAGACGATCGTGGCGCCCGCAAACGCGAGCAGCGCGCCGGCGGCCACAATCCCAACCCACGCCTCCAGGTCCTCGTAGAACTCCCGAAGATCGTGTTGCAGGTAGACCCAGCCGATCCGCTCCCCGTCGAGTACGATCGGTCGACGGATATGGAACCGATCGCCCGAGAATCGATACCCGCCCAACCCGACCTCGGCTTCCGTGGCATCCTCCGATCCGGCGCGCGTGTACTTGGCGAACTCCGTGCCGTCGCTCGCGCAGATACACGCGAGGACGATATTCTCATCGACCGTCAGGCTGCGGAGCGACTCCTCCGCGGACGCCCGGTCGTCGAACATCAACGCCGCACCGGCGTTCATCCCGATCATCTCAGCCTGGATCCCCAGATGTCGAGGGAGGTCTCTCCGCATATCGAGCCATTCGGCAGTCATCACCGCGGTGAAGCACAGCACGAGCGCCGTTCCGGTCGCCGACGCCGCGTACAGCACCAACTTGCCCTTGAACGACATATTCGTGATCGACAGCGTCCGCGCGCGCGCCCGTATCCACGTTATCATGACTCTCCTTTGACCGTCCGTGACTTCTTCGGACCGCGGACGTGCGGTTCGACAATCCGGGCCAGCTTGAGCAGCCTTGCGCTCGCTTTCAGTTGGGCGCGATCGACGGCCTCGCGGTTGATCTCGAAGACAATCCGCTGTCCGTCCAGCACGAACCCGATCATCCCGCCGTCATGCGCGAACCCCGCGATGTCCGCCACCAGAAGGACGGGCTGGTCCTCCAATGCCGCGACGATCTCCATAAACCGCCGCGGTTCGGAGCCACCGATGTACAGAATGTGACAGTCCTTGAGCTGGGCTCGATCCACCTGATCATCCCAACGCAGACGCCGGACCTTCACCGCCCGCTTTGCGATTGTCTTCCCTTTGACGGTCGCATCGAGGTCTCGCCCGAACGGATCGTCACCCAGCACACCGATAACAAACGGCGATTCTCCATTCTCAAACGCACCGTCAGGCCACTCAACAAACTTCGCGAAGTTGTACAGGTAGGCGGCTTTCACTTTGAGCACTTTGGCAGTGTCAACCTCCTGCGCGCGGACCACGGGCGCGGGCGTCAGCCAGGCCGATGCGGCCAACACCATCAGGACGGAACACCCTGTCGCCTTTCGACACCGCACGTCAGTTACAACTCGCTCCCGCCATCGGTTTCCGTCGTCCAAGTTTCATCGGACATCGCGCATACACTGGCACACCGCTACTTGATCCGCATCCGCAACTCCATGTAGACCATCCGCGGTGATTCCGCGTAGTTCAGAAAGAGCGTCCCTCCCTCCGGGTGATGGTCGTCGAGGAGGTTTCGCACACCAAACGCAAGGGACGCGCTGTCATCTTGAAACTCGTACTCCCCGCGCAGATCAAGCCGCGGATACGGATCGATACCGCGTGCCACAAACGGGAAGTCCGCTCTCGGAGCCTCCGTCCCACTCACATAATACAACTGTCCGGAGAGATGAAGATTGCTCGTCGGGCTGTACCGCACACCGACCATCGCCTTGTGCTCCGGCGGCGACATCAGGTCCTTGTCATGAAAGGGGACAGACGCCTGCCAATCCAGATGCTGGAACGTGTAGTTGGCCAGCAATGTAACGTGCTCGGAGGCCGCATAACTCGCTCCCAACTCAACACCGTACAGAGTCGCCGAAGCGCGGTTGCCGAAATCCAGAGCGACCAACCCCGGTGGGCCAAGGCGAGGCGAAAGCGTCGTCAACCTGTCGTAGTTGTTCCAGAACAAATTGAGATTCAAATCCAGCCGGTCGAAGAACTGCCCACGATACCCCAGTTCGTACGCGACCAGTGTCTCGGCGTTGACATCCCGATCGCCGACCGCCCAGCTCAACCCATTCAATACGGGCATTTCCAGAAACCGAAGACCCACAGGCGGCATCTGAAACGCGCGGGACACAGAACCGTAGAGGAGCGAATCGTCGGCCACCTCGTACGCCACCGACGCACGAGCGCTCGGTTGCGCGCCGCCGTAGAACTCGTAATCGATCCGACCCCCGAGCCCGAGCGTCCACTTCGGCGCAAAACGCCATTGATCTTGCACGTAGACCCCCACGATGCCGGTGCTCAGGAATCCCCGCGAGAGCATCCGTGGATCGGCGTTGCTCGCGTCAAGTAGATCGAATCGCGTATCGATGCCCCATATCAGCGTGTGGTCCTCCTTTGGAACGTACGTATGACTGTACTGCACGGCGAATTGCTGATACCGGTAGTCGAT
>JAJDDS010000703.1 GCA_029260195.1 Phycisphaerae bacterium | reverse complement strand
TCCATCTCCAATGTACGCTCCGCCGGCGTGGACAGTGGATCGTTCATCGCGACGCCATCGGACGTGTCAGTGACGGCGGCTGGCACGCCATCAGTGTCATCCGCTGCCGGCGCGGGGATATCACGCGCCCCGCATGCCGCGAGAAACGCTCCGGCAACCGGGAGCACAACTGCGGCTGTTGTCCACTTGCGTGAGAGGGGCCTTCCCGTCCTCCGTCCGTACGACATGCGTGTTTTCCGTTGCATCCAACTGACCTCACCAGATCGCGCAATAGGGACGCCGTAGGCGTCTCAACTCGGACCGATCGTCTACAATGACTCCAGAAAAGTGATGAGCGCCGAGCGCGAGACTTCGTTCAGCGCGGAGTAGGCGGCGCGAATCGAAGCCGCCTCACCCTCGTGCAGCAGAATGGCCTCCTCGATCGTATCCGCCTCGCCCGTGTGGAAGTAGGGCGCGGTCTCACTCAACCCCCACAGAGGGGCGGTCCGAAACTCCAACATCGAGGCTGAAGTATCCTCGATACCCAGTGAATCGCTCGGCAATATCTCGTGCAGCAGTAGATCGGAGTACAACGCGACCGTTCCGACAGTACTCTCAAGTGTCGGAATATGACACCGGTCGCAGCCGATATCCGCGAACACAATCCCACCGAGCGCGATCGTGTCCGAGTCGCCGTCTGTCCGGCGCGGCGGCGGCGCCAACATCCCGATGAAGAACGACAAGTCCTCAGCCTGCGTCGCGGACAACTCCGGGTCGTCAATGTCATCGTTGTCGTCGATCACGCCGAAGGTCAGCCCGTCCTGCGGCTCCACCGTCAATCCGATCTCCGCCGCCATCGCGTCGCGGACAAACTCCGCAATCGACGGAACCTGCGCTTTCCACCCGAGACGTCCCACACGGCCGTCGTTCGTGATCGACACCCGCCCCGTAATCCCATCACCATTCACTGAATCATCCGGATCGGCATTGGACATGATCACGTCGTCCGCGATCGAGTCGATCAGCCCCAATCCGAATACATGCGGAGTCTGTCGGTGCTCGAAAACGTTGACACCGGTCTGAGGAATGTTGGTCTGTTCGAGTTCGATCGTCTGCTTGTGCAAAATGGTCCCGACCGCGGGCGGGACGAAATCGCCGTTCGTGTTGACGATCCCGTGACGCATAACGTTCACTCCGTTGGGACCCGCGCCGCCGATCACCGGCTCAAAATGACACGCGCGGCAGGAATCTCCATTGAACCTTGGTGACCCCGCACCCGTGGCATGCCCGAACTCGCGATCGAACAGCTCGCGCCCACGGAGAAACTGCTCGGACTCCTCCGCAGTCATGTCCCGGAGCGGTCCACCGTAAGTGTCCGTGTCGGGGATGGGCGCATCCGGGGGAAGCAAACCGCTGCTGAACTGGTCGCGACCGCCCAAGGACCGCAAGAACTCAAGAATGTCCTCCTGCTGCGTCGATTCCAACGCCAGGAAGCCATCGCGCGACGCCTCGCCCTCGCCGCCGTGCGCCAAGATGGCCGATTCGATGGTCTCCGCCCGGCCGTCGTGCAAATAGGGTCCAACGGACGCCAGCCCCCACAGTGGCTGCGTGCGAAACTCGGAACCGCTCGCGTCCCCCTGTACCAATCCATCCGCCAACTCCGGCCCCATGTCGTGCAAAAGCAGATCGGAATACAGCGGCAGCGCCCCGCGCGGACCATTCAGATGCGGCGTATGACAGTCATCACACCCGACCGACGCGAACAGGTCCGACCCACGGGTGGTTTGCGCGGTCGGCTCCTCGGGTTGCGGGGCAGCCAACAGCATGGCGAAGCTGACCAGATCGAACAGGTCGTCGCCTGAGAGTTCCGGGTCGGGCGCGCCGTCGAGATCGGTCAACGGTCCTTCCGGAGCCGCCGCCTGAAGCGGGGCCGTTGGCTTCGACGATCCAAACCGCGCCAGGCCAGCCGATTGCAGCGAGCTGTCCACCGGCAAGCGTATCCGCTGTTCCTCCGTCAGCGGATCCGTCGTGATACCCAGATGATTGTCGAGCGGACCACGGATGAACCCCTCAATCGACACCGTCTGTGATTTACGCCCGAAACGCCCCACGAATCCCCGATCGAAGTTCGCCTTCCCGCTAATCCCATCCCTGTCGGCGTCGGACTCATCCACGCGCGAGAGAATCTCCTCGTCGCTAACTTCCGCGATCAGCCCGACCCCGAAGAATGGGATCGCCGCTCGTTGCGCGAACACGGTCAGCGATTGCGAGATCGGAGGGAAGAAGTCGCCCTCGACGGCGCTGTACCGGTTCTTCCGGATCACGCCCCCGAAGTCACCGGGGAGAAAAGCGCCGTCGTCGGTCACCGTCCCTGAAAGGAAGAAGTTGCGATACAGACCCGCGCTCCCACCGACGGTGGGGCGTTCGTGACAGGCTGTGCAAAACGACACGTTGAAGTCCGGCCCCAGTCCCTCAGCGAGATCGAAGCGGCGTAGTGAGACGGCTCTGCCACGCTCGAAGGCCTCCAACTGCTCCGCCGACGCCGTCGGCAGCGGGGCACCCTGCGCGGCGAAGATCCCCTCAGCCACCGGCGCGGTATCACCGCCGCCGTCGGGCATCGTCACCCCGCAGCCCATCAACCAGGCTGGAAGCCAAGAAACGCCTAGAGTCAAGTACACTCGCATTGTCGTTTGGATGGTCGGAGTCATCGTAGATCTCGCACGGTCGGGGCGGCGAAAACGCCCGCGATCTCGAAAAGCCAATTCTTGTCGCGCATCTCCGGCGCCGCAGTGGTACTCAAGGTGCAAGTATAGCAACTTCAGTACCAACGGACAAGTCCCGCGTCCACCTGCCGTGCTTCCCATCCCCAGTGACGGCTCTGTTCCACAGAAACGCGCGCGTCGTGACGCGGCGTTCCGAGCGTCCCTCTGTCGATCCGGGCAAGGCCAGGTATCTAGCTGCGAACGAGGCGTCAGCAGCATTCGTCGCTTCGTTCGGGATGCGCCGCGAACCGGCACAGCGAGTCCGGAGAGCCCTCGACCCGTCCGCGGCGGTGAATTCGCCAGCGAAATCGTGATGCGTTCGGCCGAGTGGCCGAACGGGCGCCCCGGTAGCTGCCCAAGCGTGAGCGAACAGGCGGACGATGGGTCGCTTCGGGAGCGAAAATCGTGTGGCGAGCGGACATCAAACGGCGGCGCCCACAGATAAGGGATCGGAATCACCTTGCAATAGCTACGGTATACCGGTATCCTAGTAGCCGATTATAACAGGATTCTAGGATACACGGCCGAGCCAATTCGCGATCGTCCTTGGCGGTGAGGACCGAGGCGACCTGCACACGAATGCCCGATAGCGACGGAGGACAAACCATGACCCTAAAGAAAGCTCGAAAACCCGTTCCCAAAGCTCAGTCACCGAAACCCGAACGGAGCAAAACGAGCGAAAAGGCGGTACGCGATCGCAGTAGGGGGGTAACCACGCCGGCGAAGAAGAAAGTAAGGCGCGCTCGTCACGCGGGCGCGGCACCGAAGGACGCCGCGCCGATCAAGCAATCCACACCGAGTGCTCCCAAGCGCCGAGATCGCAGAGTGACCGTCGCTGATCGCTTTTCGCTCGCAAAACGCCGCGGTGGGGGGGCTGGCTTCGGTGTCGCCGCCGCGGTCGTCGAGGGATCAGCCGCAGGATGGGACCAAGCCGACGTCACCGTCGATCAAACACGCGGTGGGGAAGGGGGGGGGCGGAAGGGGACGCGCGCCCTCGGCGGACTCGCAACCCCCAGTCGCATCAACCGCTCCACCCAGGTCTTCGCAGCCCTGGGGCATCCGGCTCGCGTCGAGATTCTCCTACACCTGCTTCAGGGACCAGCCACGTACGCCGACTTGAAGGCCCACACGCGGTTAGCCGCTGGACCGCTGTACCACCACCTGACCCAGTTGCGGGCGGCATCGTTGATTCTACCGAAGAAACGCGATACCTATGCGATGACGCGTGGTGGACGCAACGCGCTTCTGCTGGGGCTCGCCGCCGTCCCGATGATCAGCGACCGCCGCGCCCGACCCCCGATAGGGCGGTGAATGTGCGGTAGGGGGGCGGCGACCGGCGAGCGCGCACGAACGCGACATGCGACGGATAGAGACGTGAATACAAAGCGGGATCAGCTACGGATCTTGGCGATCGAACCCTACTACGGCGGTTCCCATCGCGCCTTCATCGATCCCCTCGTCCGCGAGAGTCGGCACACGTATGACCTCTTGACCCTCCCAGCCCGCAAATGGAAATGGCGCATGCGCGGATCAGCCATCTGGT
>JAJDDS010000702.1 GCA_029260195.1 Phycisphaerae bacterium | reverse complement strand
CGCCGGCAAGATTCAGTTTCCGACAGCGCTTGACTTCGAGTCGACGGAATCTATCATCATCGAGTTGCGATTGGCGCGAACCATTGAACCCGCTACTGGAGGGCACTCTATGCGATGGATTGCATTCTCGTTCACCGTCGGTCTCGCCGGGCTCCTTCTCGGCTGTCACAAACCCCAACTACAAGCGGAACCCATGCAAGCGGCTGAGATAGACTACGGTTCGCTTCAACCTGACCTCTATGTCGCAGACGGTCCCGACGCGACGCCCGCGCCGGCCACCCAGCCGATCGACGACGGGTATGCGGCGTTCGCACCGTCGCCGGCGAAATCGGTCACGCTTAACGCGACCTCGACGCGGGCGCACCGTGTCGAAAAGGGCGACACGCTCTACCGCCTTGCTCGCCAGTACTACGGCGATCAGACCCGATGGAAAGACATCTACCAAGCCAACAGATCGACGTTGCCAAGCCCGCACAGGCTGCGCGTCGGGCAGGAGTTGACGCTTCCCTAGCACGGAGCACGTGAACGGGGTCCGCCGGTCCGCCCGCGTCGCCTTTTCGCCTGCGACAATACGGACACTGCGATGCCCGACGTCGACCTCAACATGCCCATACAGTTTGTACCCGGTGTCGGTCCCGCCCGGGCACAGGCGTTTGCGACGCTTGGCGTGCGCACGGTCGAGGATCTCCTCCATCACTACCCGTTCCGGTACGAGACTTTCCCGAGGTCCGTGCCCATCGGACACCTTGAGATCGACCGCACCGCCACGGTCATCGGAACGATCCGCTCCGTCCGCAGCCGGCGCAACGGGCGCCATCCCAGCCTGACCGCGGACGTCGTCGACGGCACCGGGCGAATGTCGGTTCGTTGGTTCAACGCCGACTATCTCGCCAACCGCTTGCACGCCGGACAGATCATCCGCATGACCGGAAAGGTCGACGTCCGCCGTGACCTCGCCCAGTTCGTCAACCCGCGTTTCGACATCATCGAAGACGACGCCGATCCCCTGGCTGACGATGTCGACCGACTCGTACCCGTCTACCCCGCGACCGCCGTCGTCAACACCAAGACCATCGCCCGCATCATCGCCGGACTCCTTGGGAGAGTGACAACCCTTGTCACTGAGATTCTGCCGGACCCACTGCGCGAGAGACACAACTTGCCACCCCGCGCCACCGCCGTCGCCCGCATCCATCAGCCGATCACGCCCGACGACGCGCGTATCGCGCGCCGCCGGCTCGCCTACGACGAACTCCTCCTCCTTCAACTCGCCGTCCAAGCCGTTCGCCATCATCGCCGGACCGCCGGCTGCGCCAGACCCATCTCCGTCTCCGCCGTCGTGGACCAGCGTATCCGCAAACGATTCCCATTCCCCCTCACACCGGGACAAGACGCCGCCGTCAAGGAAATCACCGCGGACCTCAGCGCCACCCAGCCGATGAACCGCCTGCTCCAGGGCGATGTCGGGTGCGGCAAGACTGCCGTCGCACTGTACGCCGCGCTGGCAGCCATCGCCAGCCGCCGCCAGGTTACCCTCCTCGCCCCGACCGAGTTGCTCGCTCGACAGCACCATCGCAACATGTGCGCGTACCTCGACGGAAGCCGCGTCAACATCCAGCGCCTAGTCGGCGCCGACTCCGCCGCCCACCGATCCGGCGTTCTCACGGCAGCCGCAACCGGCGATCTCGACCTGCTCATCGGGACCCACGCGCTGCTCGAACGCGACATCACCTACAACAGCCTCGGACTGGTCATCATCGACGAGCAGCACAAGTTTGGCGTCGCGCAACGCGCCGCAGCCCGGCACAAGGGTATTACGCCGCATGTTCTCGTCATGACCGCCACGCCAATCCCGCGGACGCTCGCGATGACCTTTTTCGGCGACCTTGACATCACGACGATCCGCGACGCCCCTCCCGGTCGCCATCCCGTACGCACTCGCCGCGTGCGCACCGAGCAACTACACGACGCCTGGTCCTTCCTCCGCGAGCGCCTCGACGCCGGTGAGCAAGCCTACATCGTCTATCCCCTCGTCGAGGAATCCGATGCCCTGCCGTTAAAGGCGCTCACCACCGAATACGAAACGCTCCGCGTCGGACCGCTCCGCGATTACAACGTCGCCCTTGTCCATGGAAGGACCGCGTCAGCCGAAAAAGAATCGGTCATGAACGCCTTCCGCGATGGCGGTGTGCGTGTGCTTCTATCCACGACCGTCATCGAGGTCGGCGTCGACGTTCCAAACGCCACCGTCATGATCGTCGAACATGCCGAGCGGTTCGGACTCGCCCAACTTCACCAACTCCGAGGCCGCATCGGCCGAGGGTGCACGCAGGCGTACTGCCTCCTCGTCTCGGACGCCGAGAGTGGATACGCGGCCCAACGCCTCGACGTGATGACGCGCTCAAGCGATGGATTCGACATCGCCGAAGCTGACCTCAGACTCCGCGGGCCGGGGGAGTTGTTGGGGATTCGACAGCACGGCCTGCCCCGGTTCAAGGCGGCCGATTTGCTCGACGACTTTGATCTGCTGACGACTGCCCGCGACGACGCAGCCCGGACTTCAGCGCGCGATCCGGCGCTGGCTCTTACCGAACATCAAGCGATGCGGGCGGAATTGAGAGCGCGGTACGGCCAACTGATTCCGTTCGTGGACGTGGGTTGATTGTCCGAGCGCTCGGCGTCAACCCCCGGACGGTGAAAGCGAGTCCTCGGCGGCGGAGAGTTCGCTATCGAGTTCGTCGATCAACTCGGGGAATTGGTCGCGGGTGAGATCGACCGAATCGAGCACCTCGTCGGACAGCGTCTCGCCCGATCGGGTGAGGTGGAATCCGATCTTCTGCTCGCAGCACAGAATGTCCGCAATGTTGATGATGTCACCGAATTCGCGCAGCTCAGCGGCGAGACGTTCGGTCTCATGGTGATGGCCCACGACGGCACGGACGCTTCGCGGGAATTTCCATTTCGTCGCCACCGCGTCGCCGAACTCCTGGTGATTCGCTCCGATGATCGAATTCTCCATCGCCAGGAATCCTTCACCGCTGGATATGCACCGCTCCACAACCTCGGCCAGCTTATCCGGGTGCGCCTGCCGCTCGACCAGGATCCCCAGATCGTGGATCAGCCCCGCCAGGAAGACCTCGTCACGGGCGCCGGCGTGGCCGATTTTCGAGGCGATCAGACGGCCAGCCACGCCGACAGCGACGCTGTGTTTCCACAGATCTTTCGCGGTGAACCCGCCGCCGACTTCCTGTCCGGTGAACATGCGCGAGATCGACGCTGCGATGGCGATGTTCTTGACGGCTGACAGTCCCAGCAAAATGATCGCCCGGTCCACGCTCGCGATCTGCCCCGGGAGCCCGTAGAATGGCGAGTTGACGACTTTCAGCATGCGCGCCGCGAGCGCCGGATCGGTCTTAATGACCTCGTGCATGTCACGGGCCGTGCTCGAGGGAGTCTCAACCAACTCGATGATCTTGGCGGTCACCTCGGGTAGCGTGGAGATGTCTGCGCATTTCGCGATCGCGGCGTCAACCACCGGATTGGTGGCTTTTGCGACGGTTGTCATAGGTCTTGCCCCGCAAAGTCTCTATTGGCGTTTCGAGTCGGTCTCCTCGCACTAAACATCGTCGATGCGGGCGGGGGAATTTAGAAGCGACCGTCCGGCCGTCAAAACGTGTTGGCTTTTACCGCGGCGCGCGCGCCCAACGGCGTCGCCGCGAGAATCTTCGCGATGAGGTCGCCCGCCGAACCGCTCCCATAGGCCGTGCGGACCTTTTTTTTCGGACCGCGGCGAAGTGCTGCCCGCACCGCTCGGCGTACGTCCGTGAATGTCTCGCGGGCGTCGATGACCGTGTCGCCCGACCGAAGTCTACCCGTCTGCCGATCACCGACGTTCACGCAAGGTGTGCCCACCGCCCCGGCTTCGATGATGCCGCTCGACGAGTTGCCCACGAGGACCCGCGACGACAGGAGCAACCGCAGATACTCCTCCCGCCGTAGCGAACGTGTCACGCGCAACCCGTTGGCGCCGTTGTCGGACTTGGACGCCTTCCTCAGGACTCGCACGACCCCGCTGTGCCCACGGTCCGTGTTGGGGTAAACCGCGATCGAATCCAAGTTGCAAGCCCGAACCGCCCGAAGCACGGCGGACATCGCCCGCGCTTCGACCGCCGGGCTGCGCCCGTAGGCATGCTGCACGATCAGAGCGCCGCGCCGAGATTCCGTTGGTGTGCGTTCGCGCGCCAGCGCCAACAGGTCGTCCAGCCCCGGCGCCCCAACGACGTGGACGCGGTCCGGTTGCTCGCCAAGCCGAACGATCCTGCGGGCTGCGTCGCCCGTGGCAGCCAGATGTACGTGCGCCAACTTCGTGATGCTGTGTCGCAACACCTCGTCCACGTCGCCCGGCGCAACGTCTCCACCATGGATGTGCGCCAGCAAACGCCCCGTGGTTGTCGCAGCGAGCGCGCCAGCCATCGCCTCGATGCGATCCCCCAGCACCAACACGATGTCGGTCCGATCCGCCTCGAGGTACTTCGCGATACCCCGGATGCCGCGCGCAAGGCCGTCCGCTTGATCCAGTGCGTCGTCATGGCCACGTTGCATCGGCACCCGCGCATCGACCTTCCATCCGTCCGCCTCGATCCGGCGTACCGTCGATCCAAATCGACGTAGCAGGTGCATCCCGGTGACCACCGTCCGCAGACGCAATCGCGGATGCGCCGCTACCGCCGCCATCGTGCTCCGCAGAAGCCCGTACTCCGACCGCGATCCGGTCACCACTGCGACCCGGCGCAACGCCCGGACACTTCGACTCGTCGTCCGCTTCCCCGTCACACGATTTGGTCCTTCAATATGGCTGTGTCGAACGGAATCGCCCTCCGCGCCCGTCGCCCGACGAGCGAGTCGATTGACGAGGGCGAAAGCCCTGCGCCCGCACGCTTCGTCGTCAGCATCCCCAACGTGATTCGGGCGCCGGACGAGATGTCACACGCCGCCACAACCACCTTTCGACCCACTGCGCGCACCACCCGTTCGATTTCCTGACAATCGATCGCGCCATCGCCCATCGCGACCCGGGCTTCGCGCGCGGATCGGGTGTACTCGGTCAGTGCTGCCGGCTCGAGCGACATTGCGTGGTCCGGACCCGCGCCCCGTGTGTCCAGCGTGAAGTGCTTCTCCAGAACACACGCACCCGGCGCGACCGCCAGTGCTCCAGTGACCCTGTGCGTCGTGTGATCGCTAAACCCGATTGGAACCTCAAGCCAGTCCCCCAGCAACCGGATCGCGCGCAGGTTCGCATCCCCCAGACACGTCGGATACGCGCTGACGCAGTGCATCAACACCAGGCGTTCACGCCCACCGCGCGCCTCCAGTCGTGAGACCGCGCGCCCTATCTCCCGCGCGTCCGCAGCCCCGGTCGACAGGATGATCGGAAGCCCCGAAGCGCATGCCCGATCCAGCAACGCCGTATCGACGATGTCTGTCGACGCGATCTTGATCGCCGCGCCGCCCGCGACCTCCACCCCCTCGACCTCCACCGCCGAGAACGGCGTCGCGATAAAATCCACACGATGGTCCGCACATCGCGCCGCGATTCGACGGAATGAACCCTCCGACAATTCCAGCCCCGCCAGCATGTCTCGTTGCGTCACGGCGCCCGTACGCTCTTTTTGATAGTCCGCCGACGACACCGTCGCGGTTGTCAGCGCTTCCGCGCGGAACATCTGG